>JBAYVV010000004.1:0-64951 GCA_041674465.1 Sterolibacterium sp. | reverse complement strand
TTCAGTGTCAGAAGTGCTAGAATTCGCACCACCGGAGAGGTGGCAGAGTGGTCGATTGTACCTGACTCGAAATCAGGCGATGTCTTACGGCATCCGTGGGTTCGAATCCCACCCTCTCCGCCACCTGACTTTGTCTCCCAAGGGTTTCGTGGGTGTTAGGAATGATTACAGAAGATAACAGACCCCGCCGGGGCAGGGTCTGTGCAAGCGCCCTAGATCGAGGTAATCCGCGTCAGACCATCAAACTGCAATGCGAGCTGCCGACCCATTTACTCCAAGAAGCTTGGATGAACTCTAGCGCTGCAGGAACAAAATGAATGTGATGGGCAACACGAAAATGTGACGCGATGAGCAAGCAGCAAAAGCGGCCGGCAACGTTATGCTTCCACTCGGGACTGAATGACCAGCGCCTATCTTCTTTTCCCTTGTTGATGAGAAATAGAAACGGGGTCTTGCTGTCATTCGCGATGAGGAGTTTGGGGAATGTCGCAGCCTTGAGGTGGTTGCCCAGATCCATCTGTCGATGCGGGCGTCTCGGCCAGCGCCAGTTCCACCCAAAAGGTGCTGCCCGGCTCTGCCGTGGGAACATAGCCGATACGGCCCCGCATCCTTTCAGTCAAGCGTTTCGCTACCGCAAGCCCGAGACCAGTCCCGTGCGTTGCCCCCACCTCCGCGCCCAGCCGGACAAAAGGCTCGAACAATGCGTCGCGCTGATCGCTTGCAATCCCGCTGCCGGTGTCGGTCACGCCGATGCGCAGGTACTCGGTACCGACTAAGTGACAAGCGATCGTGACCTTGCCGCCGGCGCGATTGAACTTCACGGCATTCGACAGCAGGATCAAGAGCACTTGCTTCACCAGAACGCGGTCGGCCCAGACGACCCAACGAAGGCGATCACCGCAGTCGCTGAGCAGGGCAATGTCTCTTCGTTGCGCTTCCAACTCCATTACCGACAGGCAGGGAAGAATGATTTCTTCCGCGCGGAGCGGCTCCATGCTCACCTTCATTTCTCCCGCCTCGATACGACTCATTTCCAGAACGCGCATCACCAGATCAAGCAAGTAGTTCCCGGCAATCGATATATGTTCGATGGCTCTCATCTGCGCTTTGTCCAGGTTCTTCGCCTCATTGTTATGGAGTAGCTCAGCGAATCCCAGGACGGTATTCAGCGGGGTGCGCAACTCATCGCTCATCACCGTCAGGAACACTGACTTGGCGCGGCTCGATTGCTCTGCGGCATGCAGCGCTGCGCGCAACTGAGTCTTGGCGGTCGCGCGATCTCGCACCACCGCGACTCCCGCGAGCACGACCAAGCCAACCGAGCCCAGCATGGTCGTCAGCATCAGCGCCGGCATGTCTGAACCCAGGATCAGACTCTCCGGGAGCCAACCCAGTGTCGTCGCCAGATACAGAAACACCAGTACGCCCATCATGGCGGCGCCAATGATCAGCATGATGGCTATGTTGCCGAAGGTGCTCAGCAGCGCAATATTCGCCAGAAACGCCGGTAGAGCGATGGAAGTGATGCCGCCCGTGAGGAAAGCCCATACGGCAAGGATCAAAATGCCACCGATGTTCGTTGTGACCAGGCCCAGGGTAATGTCGCCTGTGGCGCGGATCAGCAGTGCTCCAATGGCGGGGATCGCAATGGTCACCGCGAACAGGGCGTATTCGGTCGCCGAGAGGTGTCCTTCGACAAGGACGTAGCCGGCGAAAACCAATAAGGTGACCAGCGAAATGGCCAGCAGGGATTTTGCGATGCCTCGGTGACGCGTGGTCTTGCGCGGGTCACCTCGAACGTGTGGCGGAACAAACCAGGCGATGAAGTCCATTTTGCGAGCGCTTTCTCGGTCAATGCTGCGCCGAAGACATATCGATCGGAGCGGAAATTCTACATGGGTGCCCCAAATATTGTGGCAGGCCGGACAGTTTGTTCTCGGTATTCGTCAGCGTGATTTGAATTTTGCAGGGCCGACTTAATGCGCGTTCGTACGATTCGGTCAGACCTCGTGCCGGAGCCCATGCCTGCATTTTCGGTACGGCAAGGTTATGATTCCCCAATCGTGATTTGGGCAACATTATCCTACCGGCGCCTTTGGCTGTCCGTCCTGACCAGCTGCTTTGGCACGCACATCGGCTCCCTGGCTTTGTCTCTGACCAGCGCCATGCTGCTGCACGCAACGCCATCGCAGATCGGCATTCTGGGCGCCATGGGCACCGCACCCTTCATCCTGTTCTCGGTCCCTGCCGGTGTATGGCTGGATCGGGTGCGCAAGCTGCCGGTCTATATTGCCGGCGAGCTCGTCATGGCGGTTACTCTGGCAAGCGTGGCACTGGCATTGTCGCTGGATTACCTGACGATGGGCTATCTGTACGGCGTCACTTTCATCGGCGGTTGCGTGTCGGTGATTTCAGGCACGGCCGGTCAAATCGTGCTGACCCAGGTCGTGCCGCGCGAGCAGCTGGTGGAAGCGCACAGCAAGAACAACCTGGCCGCTTCCTTGGCCGAAATCACAGGGCCGGGTACGGCCGGAATCATGATCAAACTGTTTGGTGCCACGGTGGCCTTGTGGTGCAATGGTGTTCTGCTCCTGTTCAGCGTCATGTTGCTGCGCGGGATTGATGTCGTCGAGGCGCCGCCGGACAAATGCGAGACGCACTTCTGGCGAAACATGAAAGAAGGCGTGAGTTTCGTCCTCGGCCATCGCCTCCTGATGACGATAGCCGTCGTGGTGGGCTTGTGGCAAATCTGCCAGACATGTGCGATGGTCGTCCAGGTGTTGTTCGCAACCCGCGACCTGGGTCTCAACGAATATCAGTACGGACTTTGCTTTTCAGTGGCGGCACTGGGCACGGTTGCCGCCAGTACGCTGGGACATCGGCTCTCGCGCCGGATTGGCCCAGGCCCCGCGATGATTTCCGGTATGGCTCTCAGCGGACTGGGCTGGTTGCAACTGGCACTTGCTCCGGCCGATGCATGGGGTGTCGTGGCCTTTATCGTCATGCTGTTGAGCTTCAGTGCCAGCTCAGTCTTGCTCTTCAGCAACATGCTGGCGGTGCGTCAGGCGATCACCCCGGAAGCCCTGCTGGGGAGGATGACCGGCACCATGCGTTTCATGACTTTGCTGCCTGCGGGTCCGGGTGCGCTACTGGGCGGATTTTTGGGCGAGCACTTCGGCTTGCGCAGCGCAATCGGATTGGGTGGTTGCGGGGCGTTGCTGCTCGCTTTCGTTGTGTGGCGCTATACCCTCATCCGGCACGTGAAAAAAGTTGGCGTGCAGATTTAGAACCACGCGTCCTGCATGTCGAAGGGGATTGCATTGCGCTGTGCCAGCAAATCGAAACTCACTGCCGCGCTCGGCAACTCCCATTCGATGTAATAACGCGCCGCCTGAATTTTTCCGGTATAGAACGCTGCGTCGCTACCCGATCCTTTGGCCAGGCACGCTGAGGCAATCAGGGCCTGTTTGAGCCAGATCCAGGAGGCCACGATGCGGCCCGCTGCATCCAGGTAAATCGTGGCATTCGCCAGGCCGCGATCGGGATCGATTTTTTGCAGCTCGATCAAGCTGGCGGTAACCTCGTCCAGTTTGTTCACGTGCTTTTCGAGCGTCGCCTGGAGCGGTTGTAGCGCCGGGTAGTGCACGGATGCAGCCAGGGTAGCAGCGACGCTCTCGCGAAAAGCGCGGTAGCAGGCGCCGTCGAGCATGACCACCTTGCGCCCCAGCAGGTCCAGCCCGTGAATGCCTTCGGCGCCCTCATGGATCGGATTCAGGCGCTGATCCCGATACAACTGCTCCAGCGGATAGTCGCGCGTATAACCCGATCCGCCCAGGACCTGGATCGCCATGTCGTTGGATAGGCAACCCTGTCTTCCGCACCAGGATTTGACGATGGGCGTGAGAAATTCGAGCAGGTGGCCGGCCTGGGTGCGACAGGCGACGTCGGGATGCGAGTGCTGGTCCTCGACCAGGGAGGAAGCGAACAGACACAGCGCGAGTGCTCCCTCGGCGATGGATTTTTGCGCCAGCAACAATCGGCGGATGTCGGCATGCCGGATCAGCCTGACCTGCGCTGACAACGCATCCTTGCTCGAAGGCAGGCGTCCCTGCGCACGCTCCCGCGCATACTCGAGCGAGAGCAGGTAGGCACGGTAGGCGATGCAGGCGCCAAACAGGCCGACGCCGATTCTCGCCTCGTTCATCATCTGGAACATGTGGCCGAGTCCGCTCCCCCGCTTGCCCAGCAGGTAGCCAACGGCCCCCTGTTCTTCGCCGAACGACAGCACCGTGGAGGTGGTATTGCGCCAGCCCATCTTGTGCAGCAGGCCGGCCAGGGCGACATCATTGCGCTTTCCCGGGGTGCCGTCCGGATTGGGCAGCCGCTTCGGTACGATGAACAGGGAAATGCCCTTGACACCCTGCGCATCGCCTTTCACGCGTGCCAGCACCATGTGCACGATGTTCTCGGTAAGGTTCTGGTCGCCGCCCGATATGAACATCTTCTGGCCGAAGATGCGGTAGCTGCCACTGCCGCTGCCATCATCCTCCTGAGCGACCGCATAGGTCTTGATATCGCCCAGCGCGGAGCCCTGACCGGGTTCCGTCAGTGCCATGGTGCCGGCGTAACGCCCGTCGCCCATCGGCGCCAGATAAAGATCCTTCTGCTGCTGCGTGCCAAATGCCCGCAGCAGATTGGCTGCACCGATGGTCAGGAACGGGTAGCCCGTGGTGGCTGCATTGGCCGAGCAGAAATAGGCCATCGCGGCGCGCAGCACGACTTCCGGGAGTTGCAGGCCGCCTTCTTCAGCATGCCAGTGTGCCGAAAGAAAACCGGCCTGGGCAAAGGCATCCCAGGCGGCCCTGGTTTGCGGAATCATGTGGACCGCGGTGCCGTCGAATTCCGGTTCGCTGGCATCGCCCTCGGCGTTATGGGATGCGAAATGCGCCTTGGCAATTTCGCATGCGGTGTCCAGCACGGCATCGAACACCTCGCGCGATTGTTCTCCATACCGAGGGCGTGAGGACAGGCCTGCCGTATCGAGGAATTCGTAGAGCAGAAATTTCAGATCGCGATCATTGAGCAGTTCGGCCATGCCTGTTTCCCGTCAGTTTGTATATGCGGCGAATCGATTGCGGCCGCAGTGCAGAACGGCCGTGCGAACTTTATAACATTTTCTTGCGGGGCTCGTTCGGCGAAGTGAGCCAAGTGTATTCAGAGTAAAATTGATATGAAAATCGGATAAACGCACGGGCCGCACGCATCCGGTTCAAGTGCAGTCTTTTCGCAATCATTGACCAAATCAGAGAGGGATTTCCCGATGGATTTATTTGACAGCCTCAAATGGCGCTATGCGACCAAGAAAATGGACCCGAACAAGGTTGTGCCACGGGACAAGGTTGAGCGCATCCTGGAAGCCGCGCGCCTGGCACCGACTTCTAGCGGCCTGCAGCCGTTCGAGATCCTCGTCGTTACCGACCGCGAGATCAGGGAAAAGATCAAACCGATCGCCTGGAACCAAACACAGGTGGTCGATTGCTCGCATCTGCTGGTGTTCGCCGCCTGGGACAACTACACGACCGAACGCATCAACATGATGTTCGATTTGACCAACCAGGAGCGTGGTGAGAAGTTTCAAGGCTGGGAAGACTATCGCAAGATGCTGCTCGACACCTACCCGGCGCGCGATGCCGAGGTGAATTTCCAGCATGCGGCAAAGCAGGTTTATGTTGCTTTAGGCGTCGCACTGATTGCGGCCGCCATAGAGGAGGTGGACAGCACGCCGATGGAAGGATTCGATCCCAAGGCGCTGGACGGCATTCTCAACCTGTCAGCCAAGGGGTTGCGCAGCGTGCTGATGATGCCGCTGGGCTATCGCCAGGCCGACCAGGACTGGCTGGTGAATTTGAAGAAGGTCAGAAAACAGCGCGAGCAATTTGTCACCGAAATAAGCTGAGCAACCATGCCGCGCCTGGGTCGCGCTGCCTTGCCGGAGTTGCGAGTGGTGCAATCCGTTGCTGACGTTCTGCTCGACGTGACATGAACGCCAACGCTTCGCTGTGGCGAAGGCTAACGCCCAACCTGTTCGACCCGCCGCTGAGTTCCAGGCCGCGCGGCGACTTTCAAGGGGCGCTGACCGGCGCGTTGGCCTCGATACCGCTAACCATTGCCTATGGCCTGATCATCGGCGGAGCGCTGGGGGCCTCTTACAGCGGCATCGGTGTGTTAGTCGCCCTGTATGGATCTGTCGTGGTCGGTTTGGCGGCGGTGCTGCTCGGTGGCAGCCCATTGCTGGTGGCGGGGCCGCGCGCCTCGACCTTGCTGGTGCTGGCTGCGCTGATCAGCCAACTATCCCGCGCTCCCGCGCTGGCCGGTTTGACCGATCCATTGCCGATTGCTTTTGCGCTGGGATTTACTGCCGTGATCGGGGCCGGGGCGCTCAAATTGCTCTATGGCGCATTCCGCCTTGGACGACTGGTCAATTATGTCCCGCTGCAAGTTGTGGCGGGCTTCATGAACGGCACAGCACTGCTCGTCGTTTTCAGCCAGGTCTGGTCTGCGACCGGCATTCCGCCGCAAAAATCGCTCATCGCCTTGTTCAGTCATCTGGATCAAATCCGGCCGGCGGGCCTGCTCCTGGCGCTTGTCACCGCTGCTTCGCTGAAGCTGCTGCCTCGACAGGTCGGACGTCTTCCCACCATCCTGCTGATCTTTGTGGCGGGAACCACGGCCTATCATGGACTCGCCGCTTTCGGTTTCGGTATGGCCCTGGGCGGAACCGTACCCCCGCCACCCGATCATTTCACCCTGAGATTCATTGGCAATGAGGCATTGGCCATGCTCAGCGGTCCGCATGGGGGTGATTTGATTTCACCGATACTGCTGGCTGCCGTATCCATGTCGATCCTGTCTTCCCTGGATACCTTGCTTGCGACAGCCTCAGTGGATGGCGCTACCGGACGCCGCTCGAAAGCGAATCGGCAATTGATGGCCGAAGGCATCGGCAATACCCTGGCGGGCATGTTCGGCATGTCGCCGGGCTCGGGCAGCGCGTTGCGGACGCATGCCGCGTTGAGGGGCGGCATGGCCAGCGCGGCGGCGCCTATCGCCATCGCACTGATCACGCTGCTCGCCACCTTCGGGCTCGGACCGTTGATCGGCATGCTGCCGCAGGCGGTCATGGCCGGCATGCTGATCGCCCTCGGCCTTGATCTCATCGACAAATGGACACTGGTGCAATTGCGCCGCCTTTTTTCCCGCGGCGGCGTTCCGGTCAAGACAGACAGCGATCTGCTGGTGGTCGGCGTGGTCGTCGCCACGGCCTTGTTGGTCAATCTGGCCGCCGCAGTGGGCATGGGCATGCTGCTGTCGCTCTTGTCGTTCGTGATGCAGATGGCGCACAGTCCGATCCGCCGCTGCTATCCCGCCACTGCGCTGATCCCGCATTTTCATGGCGATATCGCGCGACGCAACTTCGTCGAACAGCACGGCAAGAACATCGCCATCATCGAAATCGAAGGCGCGCTGTTCTTCGGGACCTCGAATGAACTGGAATCCAGCGTCGAGACGCTGGCGAACGACGAGGTGACCCACGTGGTGATCGACCTGAAGCGGGTCAAGCATATCGATGCCACGGGCGCGCGTGCGCTGGAGCGCGTTCATGCCAGGCTCGCCGCGCTCGGCGGCATGCTGGTGGTAAGTCATGCCGGGCGGGATCGCCGGACGCGCAAAGATCATTTCCTCGCGAAGCAGAGCTACAGGGAGTCGGCCTCACGCAGCAACTGGGAAATACTGAGCTACCTCGGGACCGTTCATGCGATCGGCGAAGACCGCTTCCTGCGCAACACAGATACTGCCGTCGCCTTATGTGAAAAACATTTGGCGACGACACTCTCCGACGATGCCGAGACAAAGGAATTGCTCCAACTCAACGCCATCCTGCTCCGCGTATTCGATCGCGCCATGCTGCGGCGGCTGCGCAACTACTGGCGCCGGATTACCTACGCGCCAGGCGAGGTCGTATTCGCCCAGGATAGCGACCCAAACGGGGTGTTCTTTGTTGTTTCGGGACGGGTGGACGTGATGATCAGCGTGCCAGGAACCGAGCACAAGCGGAAGCTGCAGTCATTGACCTCCGGCGCCGTCTTTGGCGAAATGGCGCTTATCGACGATACGCCCCGCGCCCATGGCATCGTCGCCGTCGAACCGACGACTTGCTACTGGGTGAGTTCCGGGAATTTCAGCAAGCTGAGGGACGAGCAATCAGACATCGCCCTGGCGATGCTGGCCAATGTCGCAATGCTGTTCGTCGAACGACTGCGCGCGATAGATACCATGCTGGCCGATTTGGAGGCGTGAGCCATGATTAAAATTGATCATCCTATGGCATTCCTAGACCCATGAGCAAGCTGCTTGTTGCCGACGATGATCGGGTGGTTTTATTCACACTTTGCGAAGGTTTGCGCCAGGCGGGTTTCGAGATTATCGAAGCGCGCGATGGCTTGCAGGCGCTCTCCTTGTGCAAGAGCCAGGCGCCGGATTTGGCACTGCTTGACTTGCGCATGCCGGGATTGGACGGATTGGAATTGGCGCGCCGCCTGAAGGCGGAAACTTCGGTACCCTTCCTCTTCTTCTCGGCCTACAGCGATGAAGTCTATGTTCAGGAAGCCGTGGCCATTGGCGGCTTGGGCTACCTGATCAAGCCGATCCAGGCCGCGACCCTGGTGCCGATGATTCGTACCGCGCTGGCCCGGGCGAACGACATTGGCGGCTTGCAGGGCGCATTGGACAGTAATCGCAGCATTGCGATGGCTGTAGGGATGCTCATGCAAGCTGAAGGCCTCGACCAGCTCAGCGCCTTCGAATGGCTGCGCCAACAGGCCCGCAGCCGGCGCTGCAAACTCGAAGAAGTGGCGCAGGCCATGATTCTTGCGAATCGGCAGGGTCCGTGAATGACTGCGTGACAAATTGAATGCGAATTTTGAGTAAGTCCGAGTAAGTCCGTCAAAATCTCGATCAGTGTGCTAAGATAAAACCGTAAGAAAAGCAGTCAAGCCTGTCGCTGATTCACGGCGTCATGCAGTCGGGGCCCAAACAATGCCTCGCCTATGGAATCCGGTATTGCATAGTCATAACAATGCAAACTGTTTGCACATGGAGCGAAGCATGGAAGAAGTCTCGACCATCTTAAGCAGTATCAGCAGCCTGCAGAAAGGCTGCACCATTCCCGCTGGCCAACCCTGGTCTGATGCGGACCATTCCTGCGAGAAGGATTGCGATTGCCCGAGACTTCTGCGGCAATTGTTTTACCAGCTTTGGCACGCCGCTGAAAACACCTTCCGCAATCAGCAGGAAGCCATGAAACTCTTCTGTTCACGCGCACACTTCGAGGCGCACGTGGAAGAGCATGCCGATTTGACGCAGGCACTGACGGGCATCATGGCGCACTACCGCATGTCACGTTGCTGCCACGAGGTTTTTGCGGAAGTCGAAAAATTCTCGGAAAAGATGAGCCTCCATGAGCTCACACTGGACGCCGAATTGCATTTGCATTTGCAGCGAGCGGGCGCTCCACAAGAACGTTTGCCCGTCGTGATGACAGGCAGTGCTTCCGCACTGGCCTAGTGCCCGAATCTGATTCTGGGGTACTCGCTTGCGGACGGACGCTTGGCGCTGGATTGGCGCTGAGACACAAGAATGGCTGATTGAGCAGCACAACAGAATGTTCCTCCGTCGGTTCTGCAAGGAGCCGGCTTGAATCCCGGTCTATGCCGGGATTTTTTTGGAACTACTTTTCGGGTATGACGCAATCCGGCAAGCCGGCCAGGGTACCGATCAGGCGGTCGGGCGCCTGTGCCGACAGGTTGGCACTGGTGCCTGCGCCGGACAGCACACCGACGGAATAGACGCCCGCGGCACGGCTGGTCTGCACGTCGATCGGCGTGTCGCCGACGTACAGCGCGGCGCCCGGGGCAACCCCGAGCTGTTGCAGACATTTGCGGATGCCTTCCGGATCCGGTTTGGGCTTGGCAACATCGCCGCCGAGAATGATCGCATCGAACATTTCCAGAAGATCGCTCGCGCGCAACAGGTCGAGCACTGCGGAATAGGCGCCGCTGACGATGGCGAGCGTGATCCCTTGCCGCTTGAGACGGGTGAGGATCTCGGCGGTTCCGGCAAAGACCTTGCCGTGTTCGAGAAGGATGCCCGGCCAGGCCTGGTAGGCATGCGTAGTCATGCGCTTCATGATGGAGGCATAGTCAGGCCGGTCCGGCGGCAGGATGTCCTGCCAGAAATTGCTGCCATTGGCGAGTGAATCACGGACATGCTGCGCCGTGACTTCCAGGCCGTGTGGCGCGGCGGCGGCGCGCGCCACTTCGAGGAAAGCCTGCGTCGAGTCGACCAGCGTGCCGTCGATGTCGAACAGAATGGCAGCGACAGGCAGGGGGCGGCACAGTTCCACGCTGACCTTGCAGCCTTCGGCCAGGGACAGGTGCTCCCGCAACGGTAATGCGGCGACCAGTTCGAGCTTGTCCTCGGGATAGCCGGTGACTTCCGGCAGAATCACCGCTGCGGGAATGCTGCCATTGATCCTGGCGGGATAACAGCGCGCATTGCAAAGGGATTCCTGCGGCGCTGCAAGGCGTTGGCCAGGCTGGTCGCGCCAGTTGCGCCACAGCGCCAGGCTGCGATCATCTTCAAGAACGAGATTGAGCGTGCCAGGGTAGGGATCGATGCCGGCCTGCGCCATCAGTTGTTCGCATACCCAGTCGATTTGCGTGAATCCCGCTCCCTGACCAAGCCCCTGCACCAGCCTGCCTTCAATGATCGTCATTTGTCCCGCACCCTGCGCGCAAAGGCGGGCAATATGCGGGTTAGCCCTGGGCCATGTCAAGCGGCAAGGCTGGCGTCAAGGCTGGCGGTTGGCTGGAGTGCAGGACGGTCGATGCTTGGGATCGGACATGTATTGACAGTCTGCGATTCGCTTGTTTTAATGTCCGGACATTAGGATGTCCGCTGTTACACAATGACCTGAGGAGAGCACATGGGAACCAAACAAGTCGGCCCGGGCCGGTTTCGCGGCACGATCGGCCGCTATTTCGAAGAATTCAACGTCGGTGACATCTATGAGCATCGGCCGGGGCGAACCATTACCGACAACGACAACATCCAGTTTTCGTTGCTCACCATGAACTGCCACCCGATGCACTGCGATGTCGCCTTCGCCGAGAAAAGCGAATTCGGCCGTCTGCTGGTGAGCAGCGGGCTGACGCTGGCCATTGTGCTGGGCATGACGGTTGCCGACATCAGCGGCAAGGCGATCGCCAACCTGGGCTGGACCGACATCAAGCTGCTGGCGCCGATATTCGGCGGCGATACGGTGTATGCCGAATCCGAGGTGCTGGAAAAGCGCGAGTCGAAATCCAGGCCAACGCAAGGCATCGTGACCGTCCGGACCAAGGGCATCAAGGCGGACGG
Source organism: Sterolibacterium sp. (assembly GCA_041674465.1). Classification (GTDB taxonomy): domain Bacteria; phylum Pseudomonadota; class Gammaproteobacteria; order Burkholderiales; family Rhodocyclaceae; genus JACRAR01. The sequence continues at coordinate 53,473 of JBAYVV010000004.1, read as the reverse complement.
TACAGTCTTCATGACCTTCATCCGTTCTGTCCTGATCCCCAAGGAAGGTTACTGGGTCGGCGATGGCGACAATTACTGAACCCGTGAGTAAGGGAGAATCCGCATGAACAAACCGGCAGCAGAACTGGCAATCAAGCCGAAGCCGTTTCTTTCCGCCGAACTGGCAGACTTCGCAAGCGCATTGCGCTTCGGTGATATTCCGGAGGATGTCAGGTTACGCGCGAAGCACCTGATCCTCGATGCGATCGGCATTGCCCACGCCTCGACCGGATACGACTTCGCCCATCGCACCCTGAACGCCATGTGCGAACTTGGTGCGGGCGACCAGCCGGTGATCGGCATGAGCGCACGTCTGACCCTGCGTGATTCGGTGCTGATGAACGGCTTTCTGATTCATGGCCTGGATTACGACGACACGCATGTACCCGGTGTGATTCATGCGACGGCCAGTTGTCTGCCCACTGCCCTAGGCGTGGCTGCCCATGCCGAGCTTTCCGGCAGGGACTTGCTTGCGGCCTACATCGTCGGCATGGAGATCGCCGCTCGTTTGGGCGCAGTGGCAAAGGGAGGCTTTCATCAGGTAGGTTTCCATCCGACCGGACTGATCGGCACTTTTGCCTGCAGCCTGATCGCCGGCAGGCTGTTCGGCATGAGCCCGCAGCAACTGGCAATGGCGCAGGGCATTGCGCTCAGCGTCGCTTCCGGCAGCCTGGAATTCCTGCAAGACGGCGCCTGGACCAAGCGCCTGCATCCGGGCTGGGCGGGCGCCGCCGCCATCACCGCGGCGACCCTGGCGCGCCACGGCTTTGTCGGGCCGGGCGCGGCTTACGAGGGACGCTTCGGTTTGTATGCAAGCCACCTCGGCAGTTTTGCAGAGCAGTGCGACTATGCGCTGGCGACCGCAGGACTGGGTTCGACCTGGGAAATTCATCAAGTGGCGATCAAGCCGCTGCCAGCGTGTCATTTCACACATGGCTGCGCCGATGCGGCGCGCCACATTCACCACACCTATTCGGTGAGGTCGGAAGAAATCAAATCGGTGCGTGCGCTGGTGCCCAAGGAAGTCGTCAAGACGGTCTGCGAGCCGATCGCCAACAAGCGGCAGCCGGCCAACAGCTACGACGCACAGTTCAGCATTCCTTATACCGTGGCAACAGCCCTGCTGCATGGCAGCTTCGGCCTGACGGCGCTCGAGGATGCGAAATTGCGCGATCCGGCAGTGCTGGCGCTGGCTGCGAAAGTGTCCTGCGAGGTCGATCCGGCGGCCGAGTTTCCTCGCTACTATTCCGGCGAGGTGATCGTCACCACGCACGATGGCCGTGAATTGCGCCATCGCGAGCACATCAACCGGGGCTCGATCGACCGCCCCATCAGCAATGCCGACATCATCGCCAAATTCATGGAAAACATGCAGACGGTGACGAGCCTGGCGCGTGCCGAAGAAGTTCGCGACAGGGTACTGGGCCTGGATGAGGTGGGGAATGCCGCCGAATTCCTGAACGCCTTGTCATCCCGGCATTGAGCTGACGTTTTACGTGAAAGGAATCCAGATGATCCAGATGACCCAGATGGTCGACGACAGGGAAAGCGAAATACAGATACTCGACACGATCGACCGGTTCCTCGAAACCGAGGTCCGGCCGGTGGTGCATCGACTTGAGCACGATGACATCTATCCGGCCGAGATCGTCGAGAAGATGAAGGCGCTGGGATTGTTCGGCGCCATCATCGATCCGCAGTACGGCGGACTGGGATTGTCCACCCGGATTTATGCCAAGATCATCGAGCGCATATCGGCGGTGTGGATGTCCATCTCGGGCATCGTCAACTCCCACCTGATCATGGCCTCGGCGGTCCAGCGCCACGGCACGGCGGCCCAGAAGCATCACTACCTGCCGAAATTCGCGACGGGCGAGCTGCGCGGCGGCATCGGCCTGACGGAGCCCGATTGCGGCACTGACCTGCAAGCGATCCGCACCGTGGCGAAGCGGGACGGCGATCACTACGTCGTCAATGGCAACAAGATGTGGATCACCAACGGCCTGCACGGCAACTGCTTCGCCCTGCTGACCAAGACCGACCCGAACGCCACGCCGCGCCACAAGGGCATGAGCCTGTTCATCGCCGAGAAAGGTCCAGGTTTCTCGGTGCCGCGCAAGCTGGAGAAGCTCGGCTACAAGGGCATCGACACGGTGGAAATGCTCTTCGAGGATTACCGAATTTCTGCCGACCGCCTGATCGGCGGCGTCGAAGGCAAGGGTCTGCAGCAGATCTTGTCCGGCCTCGAACTCGGCCGCATCAATGTCGCGGCACGTGGCGCCGGCATTGCGCGCGCAGCGCTGCAGGAGGCGACCGCCTACGCCCAGGTGCGCAAGACATTCGGCAAGCCGATTTGCGAACACCAGGCGATCCAGCTCTACCTGGGCGAGATGGCGACGCGCGTCGAGGCGTCGCGCCTGCTGATCGACTCGGCTGCCACGGCCTACGACGCCGGGCGCCGGTGCGACATGGAGGCCGGCATGGCCAAACTGTTTGCCACGGAAGCCGCGGTTGCCAATGCCACCGAAGCCATGCGCATCTTCGGCGCCTACGGTTATTCCAAGGAATACAACATCGAGCGCTATTACCGCGATGCGCCGCTGCTGGTGATCGGCGAGGGCACCAACGAGATGATGCGCATCATCATCTCGCGCCAGCTGGTCGAGAGGAACCCGGCATGAGCCTGCCCCTGGCCGGTGTGCGCATCATCGCGGTCGAGCAGTACGGCGCCGGGCCGTTCGGAACCCAGCACATGGCCGACCTCGGCGCCGAAATCATCAAGGTCGAGAACCCCGCCGATGGCGGCGACATCGGCCGCTCGGTCGGACCCTATTTCTTCGCCGAGGGCGACAGCCATTTCCACCAGTCCTTCAACCGCAACAAGCGCAGCATCACGCTCGACCTGAAGAAGCCGGAAGGCATGGCCGTGCTGCACGACCTGGTGAAAGATGCCGATGGTGTCTATGACAACTTGCGCGGCGACCTGCCGGAAAAATTCGGCCTGACCTATGCGGCGCTCAAGCAGTACAACCCGGCCATCGTCTGCTCGCATCTTTCCGCTTACGGTCGCAGCGGTTCGCGTGCGAACTGGCCGGGCTACGACTACCTGATGCAGGCCGAGGCCGGTTATCTGTCACTGACCGGCGAACCGGATGGACCACCGGCGCGCTTCGGCTTGTCGATCATCGACATGATGACCGGCGTCACCGCAGCGATGGGCATGCTGGCTGGCATCGTCGGTGCGCGGCAGACGGGGCAGGGGCGGGATATCGACGTGAGCCTGTTCGATGTCGCCCTGCACAACCTGAGTTATCTGAGCACCTGGTATCTCAACGACGGCGTGGTCACACAGCGCCAGCCGCGTTCCGGCCATCCCTCGCTGACGCCGAGCCAGCTCTACAAGACGCGGGACGGTTGGCTGTTCGTCATGTGCAACAAGGAGAAATTCTGGAAACTGCTGGTGCAGGCGCTGGGCAGGCCGGAGTGGGCGGATCATCCGGACTTCTGCAACTTCAAGGCGCGCCTGGCCAACCGCGAGCAAGTCACCCGGATGCTGGATGAGGTATTGGGCGCTGCGACCACTGCCGAATGGCTGGCGCGGCTGGCAGGCAAGATTCCCGTGGCGCCGGTGTACGACGTCAAGGAAGCCCTCGACAATCCCTTTGTGCAGGAACAGCAGCGCGTGCTTGAAGCGGATCATCCGCAGCGCGGCCATATTCGAACCGTGGCATGTCCGGTGCGCTGTTCGGACGAACCGGATCGCGTCGGGATTGCACCGGCGCTGGGTGCGGATACAGCGGACGTGTTGTCCGGACTGGGCTACGACGCCGGCCGGATCGAGCAGTTGCGCAAAGCCGGTGTGATATGAGCGGACATATGCGCAAACAGCGGAGCAAACAGCGGAGCAAACAGTGGCCATGTTGATCGCCAGACAGCCGCAGTATGTGCTCGTCGCGCAGACCCTGATGCAGGACATCAGTTCCGGCCGCTATGCGTTGGGCGCTTTGCTGCCGCCGGAAATGGCGCTCTGTATCGAATTCGGCGTGAGCCGCCATACGATCCGCGAAGCGATCCGCAAGCTGCAGGAGCGGGGCCTGATCACGCGACAGCGCGGGGTCGGCACGCGGGTGAAGGCGCAGCAGGGCGAATCCAAATATGTCCAGTCAGGGTCCACCATATCCGACCTGGTTCAGTACGCGAAAGACACGCGTCTGGTTCCGGGTAAGGTCAATGAGGTCATCGCGGATCAGGCGCTCGGCGACAAGCTGGGCTGTCGTGCTGGTCAGCGCTGGCTGCAGGTCAAGGGCATCCGCTACGCCGGCCGGGAGAAGCTGCCGATGGCCCTGACCGAGATTTATCTCAACCCGTCCTACGCTGGCATCAGGAAACTGATCGGGACGCTCAAGCTGCCGGTGCATACCTTGATCGAAAAGCACTATGGCGAACGCATTGTCGAGGTCAAGCAGGAAATCAGCGCCGCCCTGATCTCCGCGGCGGATGCCAAGATTCTCAAAGTGGCGGCAGGTTCGGCCGGGCTCCTGATGATCCGCCGCTATCTCGGCGCGAACGACCAGATCCTGGAGGTGGCCGTGAATCTCCATCCCGCCAGCCGTTATTCTTATGGCATGTCGCTGCGGCTGCGCCTGAATTCCGAGGACGACTGATGCGTGCCAGATCTTTTCTGTTTGTTCCCGGCAACCGGCCGGAACGCTTTGACAAGGCCTGCGAAGCCGGCGCCGATTGCGTCATCATCGATCTCGAGGATGCCGTTGCCCCAGCCGACAAGCAGCGTGCGCGCGATGCCATCGGGCGGTGGCTGGCGCCGGGCAAGTCGGTTCTCATCCGCTTGAATGGCGCCGATACCGACTGGTTTGATGATGATCTCGAACTGATGGGATTACCCGGCATCGCCGGCATCGTTCTGCCCAAGGCGGAAAGCAGGGAACAGATTGATGCCGTTCTGAGCGACATGAAACTGCCTTTGCCGATCATTCCGCTGATCGAGTCGGCCAGCGGTCTGTGGCACTGCGAGGAGATCGCCGCAGCATCGGGCGTGGTGCGTCTGGCCTTTGGATCGGTCGATTTCCAACTCGATCTGGGCATTTCCGGCGACCAGGAGGAATTGCTCTTCGCCCGGTCCCAACTGGTGCTGGTTTCGCGAGTCAAAGGCTTGCTGCCGCCGGTCGATGGCGTGACCGTCGCGCTGGACGATGTTGCCGTGCTGGAGCACGACATCGGGCGTGCGCGCAGGCTCGGCTTCGGCGGCAAACTTTGCATCCATCCCAAACAGATTGCACCGGTTAACGCCGGCTTCGGTCCGCAGCCGGCAGAACTGGCCTGGGCGCGGCAAGTTGTCGAGGCAGCGCGCAACGCCGGCGACAACGCGGTTCGGCTCGAAGGCAAATTGATTGATCGACCCATCATCGAACGCGCCAGAATGTTGCTCAACAACGCCAGCTCGTGAGCTGACTGAGCGCAATATAAATACCGTGTAGTGCCCTCGTTGCGGAGACTCTGCTGCTGTCAGTATGCAAGATATTGCGATTATTTGTGCAATGTCATGCTTATCATGTATTATAATTCATGTTTATCTGCCCGGTGACATATCCTGAGCCTGCAGAATAGGGAAAATGAATGCGGTCAAGACATTGCTGATGCCCTGGCAGCCCGAGTGGGTGCTGGTGGTAGGCGAGGACTCTGAAAGGAAACAACATGAGGTACGCGGAAACCGGATTTGATCTGGAAGTTGATCTCACTACGGGAAATATCGAGAGGGAAGCAACCGACCAGAGACTGACAGAGCTTTATCTGGGCGGACAGGGCACCGCCGCGAAGATACTCTGGGATCGCGTACCGCCAGAGGTGGATGCATTTTCTCCGGACAATCTGCTGATATTCAGCACCGGTCTGCTGGACGGCACTCCGGTCCCCGGCACCAATCGGACCATGGTGAATACGATTTCGCCACAGACGGATCGGTATTCCCACTCCATATTCGGCGGCTATTTCGGGCCGGAACTCAAATATGCCGGCTACGACAAAATCATTTTTCGCGGCAAGTCGCCCGATCTGGTGTATTTGTTCATACACAATGACAAGGTGGAACTCCGTGATGCCGCGCACCTTCAGGGGAAAGGGGCATCGGAAACTGCTGAGTTGATCAGGAAGGAGTTGAAGGATCCCTACATCCAGGTGGCAGCCATCGGCCTGGCTGGTGAGAACCGCTGCTACATGGCGACCATCGAGCATGACAACGCCAGTGCTTCGCGCGGTGTCGGTGTGGTCATGGGCGACAAGCGGCTCAAGGCGATCGCCGTGCGCGGCACCCGCGATCTGAATGTGGCCAAGCCGGCAGCGTTGTTCGAGATCTGCAACAAGATGATGAAGTCCATCGGTAACAACCCGCTGGCCGGGGATACCATGGCGCACGGGGAAGGCGATGAGTTCCACGTCAATAATTTTGCCTGGGGCAACGCACGCAAGCGCAGAACGGATTTCTGGACCAAGGACATCGAGGAAAGCTGGCTCGCCCTGGAAGACAAGTTGCGGATGCGCTGGACTGCCTGCCACAACTGCCCCAAGGATTGCCATCAGGCGATCCAGTATCCGGGCCGGCCGGCTTATTTCCAGAAGTGCTACAGCAAGCTGACCTATGCGATGGCGGCCTATGAAGGACTGGATTTCGACTACAACATCATCGGCATCACGCAAGAGTACGGCATGGACGCCTATGCCACACCGCAGGTGATGGCCTTCGCCATCGAACTCTACGAAGCCGGCATTCTGACCGACCAGGACATGCCTGATTTTCCGCCGGATGGCGCAGGCCGTTTCTTTTATCTGGTGGAGAAAATTGTCCGGCGTGAAGGCATCGGCGACATCCTGGCCAACAACGTGTATCACGCCGCCCGGCAGATCGGCAAGGGTGCCGAAGCCTACGATCACAACACCATGAAGAAATTCGAGCAGGTGCCGATCAAGCTGTCGATGATCAACTATCCCTACTACCTGATGTATGCCACCGGCGAGAAGATGGCCATCAACCAGATCGAAGGCTCCTTTCCCCAAGTGGCGATTGCCGACAAGGCTGAGCGGGAGGAATTCGTCAAGGGCTGGGAAGCGGCGCCGGAGCGTTTCAAGAAATGGCTGCTGGAATGGGAGCCGCGCTCGCATCCATCGCCGGAGGCATCGGTGAATATCGCCGACTGGAACGAGACCATGCATTATGTCGATGATGCGACCGGTGTCTGCGCCTTCCTGTCGTCATTCCGCGGCCAGTTTGGTGGCAGGCCGCCCTATCACATCTACAACCTGCCGGAATTCATTTCCCTGGCAACCGGCATCGAGGTGGACACGGATGGACTGTGGGAGATCGCTGCGCGCAACCGGAACCTGGTGAGAGCCATCAATGTGCGCAGAGGCCTGCGGAGAGTCGATGAGGCGCCTCCTGCCGATCAATGGAAGAAAAGATACCCCGAAGCCGAGAAAGAACTGCTCGACAAATACTACGAATTCAAGGGGTGGAACAACGACGGCATCCCGACTGCCGAGACTCTGGACAGATTGGGTTTGTCCTACGTCAAGGAAGATCTTGTCGAGCGGGGAATTCTCCAGAAATAATCACCCGCCGACAAGTTGCAGATGGAACGGGCAATCAAAAGCTTCGTTCCATATTGATGGTTTTCGAGGGGGTAAAGCTGTTTGTCTTGAAGAAATGCGTCATCTTGGCATTGTCTTCGTCAACCAGCGTGCTGACTTTTTTCACCCCGAGATCTTTCAAATGAGTCATGAACTCGGTAATTAACTGTTTCGCAATACCTTGCTGTTGATAATCGGGATCAATGCCTATGGTTTCCAGGGTCGCAAATTTCTGGGTGATGCCATATTCGCCAACATAGAGATCGCCGATAACGAATCCCACCAACTTCCCATCCTGATCCTCGGCAACCAATGAGGTTGGCAGATGATCCGTGGATTGCACTGCAGTTTCAAATTTCATGTGATAGTAGTCGGCTCGGGATGCCTTGGTGACTTTCTCATCAATCCGCACCACCGCAGTGAAGTCTTCAACCTTCATCATCCTGATTTTGATTGCGATCTTGCTCATGTACATCTCCTTGATTAAGTCATTCAGGCGGTAGCGGTCGCACCGGATGCGCTCACTGAGCGACCCGCCACATCCGTGCCCGGGTCCGATGCGCCCACCTCATCGGGAAAGTACTTGAGTACGCAGAGCAGGACATTCGGCGCCGCCTGGCCAAGGCCGCAGATCGAAGCGCCGGTCATTGCCTGCGCCAGGTCACGCAGCAAGGGCTCATCCCAGTGCCTTGCGGCCATCAGGCGCGCAGCCTGGTGCGTACCGACGCGGCAGGGCGTGCATTGGCCGCAGGATTCCTCGGCAAAAAATGTCATCATTCGCTGCGCCGTGTCACGCGCAGAATCCTGCTGCGACAAGACGATCACCGCGGCCGAGCCGATAAAGCAGCCATAGGGTTGCAGGGTATCGAAGTCGAGCGGCACATCGGCGAGACTCGCCGGCAGAATGCCGCCAGAGGCGCCGCCGGGGAGATAGGCATAGAGTTCATGCCCTTCGGCCATGCCACCGCAATACTCGTCGATCAGTTCGCGCAGGGTAATGCCTGCAGGCGCCAGCTTGACGCCCGGTTGGCGCACGCGTCCCGACACCGAGAAGGAGCGCAAGCCCTTGCGGCCGTGACGACCCTGGTTGATGAAGGACGCACCGCCGTCTTTCAGAAGCGCGGGAACCCAGAAAAGCGTTTCGCAATTCTGTACCAGGGTGGGGCGGTCGAACAAGCCGACTTCGGCCACATAGGGCGGGCGCAGGCGCGGCATGCCGCGCTTGCCTTCGATCGACTCGATCATCGCCGATTCCTCGCCGCAAACATAGGCCCCGGCGCCTCGGCGCAATTCGATCCGGGGCAGGGCATGCGACAGGATGTGTTGCCCCGCCAGCTCAGCCAGCGCCGCAGTGAGAATGCGCCGGCACTCGGCGTATTCGTCACGCAGATAGATGTAGACGGCTTCTATGCCGACGGCCCAGGCGGCGATCAGCATGCCTTCCAGGAAGCGGTGCGGTTCGCGTTCGAGGTAGTGGCGATCCTTGAAAGTGCCGGGTTCGCCCTCGTCGATATTCACCGCCATCAGGCGAGGTGCAGTCTGACTGCGCACGATGCGCCACTTGCGGCCGGTCGGGAAGCCGGCACCACCCAGGCCGCGCAAGCCGGACTGCTCGAGGGTGGCGATGATGGTGTCGCTGTCATGTTTTCCCTCACCGCACTCGCGCAGCAGCTGGTAGCCCCCCTGCGCAGCATAAGCATCGAGCAGAATTGGCGTAGCTTTCGATTCAGGTGGGGAGAGTGTGTCGGCCAGCGCCTGGCTAACACGTTCGGGTGTGGCCAAGCCGAGCGCCTCGCCGCCGATCAGCGCTGCGGGTGCCTTTTCGCAGCGTCCAATGCAGGGGGCTTCGACCACGCGCACATCCGCGCCAAGCAAGTTTTGCAATTTCGCGGCAAGCGTTGCTCCGCCTGCCAGGGCGCATGCGCCAGTGGTGCAAATACGCACTGTGACAGACGCTGGGCATTCCTCGACGACATCGAAATGGTGATAGAAGCTGGCAACTTCATAAACTTCCGCCTGGGAAATTTTCAGCGCCTCGGCAAGGGCGGCCAGCAAAGCGATCGGCAAATGCCCGCGCGCATCCTGAATGACATGCAGGTATTCGATCAGGCGCTCGCGGCGCATTTCGCCTGTGCTACCGTATGCCAGCAGAGCCGCCAACATATCTGCCAGCTCCTTGCGCTCAGCAGGGTTCACCCGGCGTCCCTTGGGACGGTCTATGCGGTGCAGTATGGCTTCGCTCATGATGGGGATGGTGAGGATGGTGTCAGTGATTTCACTAAAACGAAGGCCGCTTGCAATGCCGAAGTGGGACAAAGCGGGAAACATTCCTTGCAGTCCCAGCATTCACTCGCGGCGATCTCCGGGATAAAGCCGATCTCCCGGCTTGCCCCCCGGTCGATGAAGCCAACCCCATGTCTTTGCTTGACCTCGGCGCAATATCTGACGCACAGGCCGCAGAGAATGCAGAACGAAGGCTCTTTTGCAAAGCGGTTCTTGTCGGCCTTGTATTCCTGTGCCAGTTCCATCAATACTTCCGAGTCGGGAGCAAAAGCCAGCAACTGCTCCGTCAGCACCTTGCGAATATTGTCAATTTGTCCGGACCGGGTCCTGACGACCAGATCTTGCTGGACCGGGTATTTGCAGGCGGAAACCAGGCTCGTCCTGCCGCCGGCCTCTGCTTCCACCATGCACAGCCGGCAGCCGCCAAAGGGCTTCAGCTTTTCATGGTTGCATAGCGTGGGAATGAAGATGCCTGCACTCTGGGCGGCACCCAGAACAGTCATGCCTTTTCCTGCAACGACATTCCGGCCATCAATCTGTAAGGAGATTTCACTCATCTTGCTTTTCTCTCTCCGACGCTAATTATTGTCCATCAGGCGAGAGCGTAGCGTTTCTGGTTCTCGTCGAATCTGACCAGTCGTTTCCTGGCTGAATTGTTGAGGTGCTTGGATACTTCAGTCGAGTTCATGCCCAGGCTGTCCGCGATTTCCCCGCTGGAAAGGGCTTGCTCCTGGAGCAGACCCATGATCTGGCTGATCGCCAGCTTGTCCCCGATCATGTCATTAAACAATCCATTCAACTCGTCGCTGGCGAAGAACGCTTCGTACCCGCTCTTGTCATTGAAACGAACTCTCAATTTCTCCCGCTCCACCAGCTTGATGTACGGGATCAATTTCCTGATTGCTTCCAGTTTGAGTTTCAGCGCTTTCTGCTCAATACCTTCGCCCGTGCCTAGCGGTCCCATTTCCTTGAGCTTGTTGGTGAAATCGGTTACGACTTCGCCATAGCGGAACCCTTCGGATGCGGAAACCGATTCAAGTCGCAAGCGGTCAGGATTCAGCCCGACGCATTCGAGTAATTTCTTCACCAGATGCATCATGCTCAGCGCATCGTAATTTCCTTCGGTGTTGTAATGACATTCACCCAGCCAGCAACCGCCGACGAATACGCCGTCCTTACCGTTGGCAAAGGCCCGCAGCACAAACTCCAGGTCGACTCTGCCGGAGCACATCACCCGGATCACTCTCAAATTGGCCGGGTATTGGTGGCGTGAAACGCCACAGAGATCGGCCCCGGCATAACAGCACCAGTTGCACAAAAATCCGAGGATTTTCGGCTTGAATTCATACACTGCACCCATTCTCAAGTTTCTCCCATGGCACTCATCGCCGTTGCGTTATTCAGCCGATTGCATAAAGGGTTGGTCCCGCACTGTTTCATCCGGCAAAGGGCTCATCAAGCCGCATCGATCTGGCGGTACATTTCCTCATCGGTATAGTGATTCAGATAAATCGCGTTGGTCGGACACTTGGCATTGCAGAGGCCGTCTCCCTTGCACAGGATGGGATTGACCGTGGCCTTCTTGCCCATCGATGTGAAATGAAAGTCGATGGCGTCGTAGGCACAGGCAGAGATACAGGCGCCGCAGGCAATGCATGAATTCTCTTGGACACCACAAATGGCGCCGGTGGCGGTGACCGAGTCCTTGGTCAGCACGTTGAGCGCCCGCCCGGCAGCGCCGTAGGATTGACTGATGGTTTCCAGCATGTGCTTTGGATAGTGCGCCGTGCCGCAAAGGAATATGCCATCCGCACCGAAATCCACCGGCTTCAGTTTGACGTGCGCTTCCTGGAAGAAACCGTCGGCATTCAAGGGCAGCTTGAACAGTTTGGATATTTCCGGATGCGTGGATGAAGGAACGACGGCTGCCGCAAGTGCGAGCAGATCGGTATCCAGGGCCAGCTTGTGTCCCAGTACCGGATCGGTGACGGTTACCCGCAGAAGACTCTGGCCGCCTTCCTGGACCGCTTCGACCAAGGGCTTGTCGTCTGCCTCATAACGTATGAACTTGACGCCCTTGGCCGCCGCCTCCCGGTAATAATCCTCCCTGAAGCCGTAAGTTCTCATATCCCGGAAGACAATGAAGATCTCCATCTCGGGCTTGATCTGCTTCAGTTTCAGGGCATTCTTGATCGCCTGGCTGCAACAAACCCGACTGCAGTAATTTCTCTCTGCCGTTCTGCATCCGACACACTGGATCATCACCAGGTTCTGGGCGCGCATCACGGCTTCATTCTTGCTGGCGATCTGGCCTTCCAGTTCCAGCAAGGTCAATACCCGCTCATCCTTGCCCCGAAGGTATTCGGAGGGTTGGTATTCCTCCGCGCCGGTGGCAACGATGGCAGCGCCGTGGAGGATCTCCTTGACCCTTCCGCCAGCTTTCACGCGGGTCGCGAAATTTCCAACATAACCGGAAACCTCCAGAATGGTCGCGTTCGTCGAAATGTGAATGGCGGGGTGCCGGTATATTTTGCGCGTGAGCTCACTCAGATAGGCTTGGACATCCAGGCCCTCAAGCGTGTAATGAATCCGTCTTGCCATACCTCCCAGCTGGGCGTTCTTTTCCAGGAGATGAACCTCGAAGCCCTGCTCGGCCATATTCAAGGCGCTAGTCATCCCGGCCAGACCGCCACCGATGACCAGGATCGCCTTGTTGACCGGAAGCTTGATTTCTTGCAACGGATTAAGCAGGGTTGTGCGGGCGACAGACATCCTTACGATGTCCTTGGCCTTTTCGGTGGCATCTTCCTTTTCGCGGGAATGTACCCAGGAGCACTGCTCCCGGATGTTGGCCATGTCGAAGAAGTACTGATTCAATCCCCCCTCACGCACCGTATCGCGGAACAGGGGTTCGAGTGTGCGCGGGGAACAGGCTGCGATCACCACGCGGTTGAGTCCTTTCTCGCGTATGGTTTCGGAGATTTGCTGTGCATTGTCCGTGGAACATGCAAACAGGCTCTCCTGGGCATGGACAACATTCGCCAGCGTGGAGGCATATTCAACGACCTCAGGCACATTGACTACCCGGCCGATATTTGCCCCGCAATGGCAGACAAACACGCCTACCTTGGGTTCTTCCTTGGATACGTCGCGTTCTTCGGGGTATTCCCGCTCCCTGCCCAGTTTCCCGCGCTGGTTGGCAAGCAACTGGCCGCACAAGGCAGCGGCTCCGCTCGACGATACAACCGATTCAGGGATATCGACTGGCCCCTGAAATGCGCCGCTGACAAAGATTCCTTCCCGTGTAGTCTCAATCGGGTTGAGCGGATTGGTCTTGCAAAAACCGCGAGGGCTGAGTTCGATGCCAAACTTGTTCGCCAGGTCCGCGGCATCCTTTGGGGGGCTCAAGCCTACCGACAACACCACCAGATCAAATTCCTCTTCCTTCACACCATCGCCAAAAGTGGAATATCTGATCGTGACATTCTTGCTTTCCGGCATTTCCTTGCCGATCGCGACATAGCTTCTGATAAACCGGACCCCGGGCAGGTTTTCCGCTCTTTGATAGTAGCGCTCAAAGTCCTTGCCGAACGCCCGAATATCATTGTGGAACACGGTTGCATCAATTTCCGTGTCATGGTCCTTTGCCAGAATCACCTGCTTCTGGGTATATGCGCAGCAGACGGCCGAACAATAGGTATTGCCACCGGGGATGACCTGACGGGATCCGACACATTGAATCCAGGCGATCCTGTGCGGATGCTTGCCGTCGGAAGGGCGTCTGATTTCGCCGTCGGTCGGACCCGTGGAAGAGATGATGCGTTCGAAGTCCAGGCTGGTGACAACATTTTGCATCTTGCCATAGCCAAAATCGCCTCGTACCGCGGGGTCGAAAGTCTCGAAGCCCGGCGACAGGACGACCGCGCCAACACCAATTTCAATCTTTTCCGGCTTTTGATGAAGATCAATGGCGTTATGCTTGCAGACGCCGACACAGATGTTGCATTTTTCGTCTTGATGATAAAGGCAGGTATCGTGGTCTATGTACGTGATCAGCGGGACGGCCTGTGAAAAATGGATGTGGACGGCTTTGGTCAGTGACAGATTCTGGTTATACGGATCAGCGATCTCTACCGGACAGAACTCGACGCAACTGGTGCAGCCTGTACATTTGTCTTCAATGATGTACCTGGGTTTCTTGTTCAAAGTCACCCTGAAATTTCCCGCTTCCCCCTCGACGCGAACAACTTCGGTATTGCTCAGGATGTCGATATTGGGATGCCGACTGCATTCAATGAACTTGGGAGACAGATTGCACATCGAGCAGTCATTGGTCGGGAATGTCTTGTCGAGCTGTGACATCTTGCCGCCGATGGCGGGCGACTTGTCGACCAGATAAACTCTGAAACCGGCACCGGCCAGATCGAGGGAGGCCTGGATCCCGCTGATTCCCCCGCCGACAACCAGCACATCGCCGAGATTCGCTTGCTGGGGACTGGCAGAAGTCAGTCCGATTACTGGCACGTTGTTCAATTTATTTCTACCATGTCAAATTAAATCGGTTTTCCAGTGCCTGCTGGTTATAGTTTGCTAGATCACTTCCTGGACGATTTCCGTGATGTCCTTGATCTCAATTGACTGGCCATCCTCCAGGCCCAGGCTGCTGTCCGTAAAATTAGTGATGCAGTAAGGGCAGGCTGTCACCAGCACTTCCGCACCGACATCAACCGCTTGTTTCAGCCGGTAATCGGAAAACCGCTCTCCCTTTGGTGTTTCCATCCAGATGCGGCCGCCGCCACCGCCACAGCAGAAACTGTTCTCCCGGAAACTTTCCATTTCGGTGAATTGGGCGCCTGGCAAGGACTTCAGAACATTCCGTGGTTGATCAAATACGCCATTGTGACGTCCCAGGTAGCAGGGGTCGTGATAGGTGATCTTCTTTTCAAACGGCCGCACCGGCGTAAGTCTTCCCGTACTTATCAAGTCGGACAGGAATTCGGTGATGTGGACAATCTCGAACTTGACGTTAAATTCGGGATACTCGTTCTTGAAGGTGTGGTAACAATGCGGGGAGGACACAAGGATTTTCTTGACCCCGAGATCAATGAAATTCTTGATGTTCTCCTTGGCCAGATGCTTGAACAAGTCCTCATTGCCGGTCTTGCGGATACTTTCCCCGCAGCAATTCTCCTTGGTGCCGAGTATTCCGAAGTCAACGCCAGCCTTGTTGAGGATATTGACTGTAGCCGCCGCGACTTTTTTCATGCGTGGGTCGTAGCTCAGATAGCATCCGGGAAAATACAGAACCTCCATGCCTTCGGTGAAGGTTTTCACCGACAGGTTTTTCGCCCAATCCGCACGCTTGGCCCGTTCCAGGTCGAAGGGGTTGCCTTCGGCCATGAGGCTGCCGCTGACGGTGACGATGGGGGTGACGGAAGCAGGGAAGGCGCCGTATTCAGTGGCAATCCTGCGCAGGGACACGCCGGCCTCGATCTGGTTGACACCTCTGGGGCAGCGTTGCGGACAGGTACCACAGGTCGTGCAGCGCCAGATATCTTCCTGTTCTATCTCAGTCAACCCGAAGGTCGCCTGGCGGACGATCTTGCGCATGCTGAAACTTGCGACCTTGTTCCATGGACAGACTACATCGCAAATGCCGCACTGATAGCAGAATTGGAAGGACGATCCACCTTTTTCAAGGATGATGTCGGCGATTTCTTTAATGGGGGCGGCAGTTTCCAAGATCTTCTCTGGCCCTTTCGTTATTGAGGTGGTGAAGCGCCAAGCGCTATGGCTTGGACATCCTGGTCAGGCCTTCAACTACGGCTTTCATACCGAACTGATTGACCAGGGACTCCAAGCCGACTTCCATTTGTCCGCGCTTCTCCTGTTCCTTCTCCTTGCGGGGTTCCGTGCGTTCCACATAGGTCAGGGCGCCCGATTCGCAGACCGCGACACACATCGGTTCGGCCAGCGGCGGAACGCTTTCACACATGTCGCATTTCAGCGGCAAGCCGGAATCGGGTTCAACAAAATAGTTCCGCGAGGGACAGGAGGCGCCACAGAAACTGCACTCGCTGTAGTCCTTGCCATTGATTGTGTAGACGTGCCGGCCATTGCATTCGGCAGGCGTGTAATCACCTGCCCGGATCGGCACATATTCGTCGTTCAGTTCATTGGCAACGACTCGGATGCGGGATCTCGCCGGATTAACGCTGCTGTATCTCGGCTGTGCGTGATAGGCTGAGCAGGCCATCTCACAGGCACGGCAGCCCGTGCACTTGTCGATATTGACTTTGATTTCCTTGACAGTCTTTGTGTTTAGGCCGGCCTTCACTGCAACCTCCCATTGATGCCAAATTAACTGTTGTCTCTGCCGAAAAAGATCGGGCAGAGATTTTTTCAACCGACAAGCAAGTCTAGCAAATAGAAAGTGCAGTCCTTATCCTTTGCCTGCCAAAAAAATTGGAAAAGTGTTGCGGCTGTTGATGTAGATCAAGTCAATGTAGAGGAGGAAAGAGGGATATTCTGCAACTCACAGACGGCCACGGAGCCCGGCGATATTTTCGAATATGCAGGGGAATTAATGCCCCTTTCAGATTGGCTTCACCGATAGATAGCAAGGAGATGAAATGAGGTACGCGGAAACTGGATATGTCCTGGAGATCGATCTCACCACCGGAAACATTGAAAGGGAAGCAAGCAGCGCCGAATTGACAGCGCTTCACCTGGGAGGACAGGGCACTGCTGCAAAGATATTGTGGGATCGCATTCCGCCCGAAGTGGATGCCTTTTCTCCGGACAACTTGCTGATCTTCAGCACCGGTCTGCTGGATGGCACCCCTGTACCTGGTGCAAATCGCACCATGGTGAATACCATTTCCCCGCAGACCGACCGTTATTCCCACTCGATTTTTGGCGGCTATTTCGGACCGGAACTCAAGTATGCCGGCTATGACAAAATCATTTTCAGCGGCAAGTCGCCCGACCTGGTCTATCTCTACATCCACAACGACAAGGTGGAACTCCGAGACGCCAGCCATCTGAAGGGCATGGGTGCTTCAGAAGCTGCAGAAACAATCAAGAGCGAGTTGAACGACCACCAGATCCAGGTCGCGGCCATCGGCCTGGCCGGCGAGAACCGCTGCTACATGGCGACCATTGAACATGGCCATGCCAGTGCATCGCGCGGTGTCGGCGTGATCATGGGTGACAAGCGGCTCAAGGCGATCGCCGTGCGCGGCACCCGTGATCTGAATGTGGCCAAGGCGGCGGAGTTGTTTTCGATCAGTCAGCGCATGATCAAGTCCATCGGCAGCAACCCCCACACCGGGGATAGCATGGCACACGGAGATGGCGATGAGTTCCACGTCGATAATTTCGCATGGGGCAATGCGCGCCAGCGCAAGCGGGGATTTTGGAGCAAGGAAATCGAGGACAGTTGGAAGGATTTGGAGGGTAGGTTGCGACAGCGCTGGACCGCCTGCTACAACTGTCCCAAGGATTGCCTCCAGGCAATCCACTATCCAGGCCGGCGTCCGTATTTCCAGAAATGCTACAGCAAGCTGACTTATGCCATGGCCGCCCATGAAACCTTGGATTTCGACTACAACATTATCGGCATCACGCAAGAGTACGGCATGGACTCCTATGCCACGCCGCAAGTGATGGCCTTTGCCATCGAGCTCTATGAGGCCGGCATCCTGACCGACCAGGACCTGCCGGACTTCCCGAAGGACGGTGCGGGAAGATTCTTCTACCTGGTCGAAAAGATTGCCCGCAGGGAGGGGATTGGCGATGTCCTGGCGAACGGGGTTTATCACGCTGCCCGGCAGATCGGCAAAGGAGCAGAAGTCTACGATCACAACACCATGAAGAAATTCGAACAGGTGCCGATCAAGCTGTCGATGATCAACTATCCCTACTACCTGATGTATGCCACCAGCGAGAAGATGGCCATCAACCAGACCGAAGGTTCATTTCCACAGGTTCCGATTGCAGACAAGAAGGAGCGGGAAGAGTTTGTCGCGGGCTGGGAGGCGGCACCGGAGCGGTTCAAGAAATGGCTGCTGGAATGGGAGCCGCGTACGCATCCCTCGCAGGAGGCCTCAGTCAATATCGCTGACTGGAATGAGACCATGCACTATGTCGATGATGCCGTGGGTACCTGCGCCTTCCTGTCGTCATTCCGGGGCCAGTTTGGCGGCAGACCGCCCTATCACATCTACAACCTGCCGGAGTTCATTTCCCTGGCAACCGGCATCGAGGTGGACACGGATGGACTGTGGGAGATCGCTGCGCGCAACCGGAACTTGGTGAGAGCCATCAATGTGCGCAGAGGTTTGCGCAGAGTCGATGAAGCGCCCCCTGCCGACCAGTGGAAACATCGGGATCCGCAAGCCGAACAGGAACTGCTCAGCTTGTATTATGAATTCAAGGGGTGGAACAACGACGGCATCCCGACTGCCGAGACCCTGGACAAACTGGGTTTGTCCTACGTCAAGGAAGATTTTCTTGAGCGGGGAATCCTGGAGAAAGCCTGATTCGGTGAAGTAACAGACGCAGACGCGGTGGGTGTTCTCCAGTTAAAGTTGAGGCCGACGGCAGTGCCAGTCGCTTCGCTGTTGAAACCCGTGGCCGATCTGGAACAAGCTGGCTTCCGCAAAGGGATGGCCGACCAGTTGCACGCCGATGGGCAAGCCACTGGCGGAAAATCCCGCCGGCAGTGCCAGTGACGGCAGCCCCAGATAATTGATGCCGCGTGTCCAGTAGGCCAGTCGGCCGATGACGCGTTCGATGGTCAGTTCCGAGCCGGTCGTGGTTTCTTCGATGGTGGGTACAGCGCGAGGCAACACCGGCAGTAGCAGTGCATCGGCATCGGCAAGATGTCGCTGGATGAATTCTTCCAGCATCAGCGGCCGCAGACGCAAGGCATCGACATACGCGGTTGCCGGGTAGGTCTTGCCGCGGCTGATGCGGCGCAGGACTTGCGGGCTGTAGTCCGCAGGCCGGGTGCGAAGCCACGGACCGTGCAACGACGCGGCCTCGGCACCGAGCAGCAACGTCGACAGCGTGTTGAGTTCGTCCATCATTGGTACGGCGACGGTTTTTAATTCGCAGCCGCAATCTGCAAGGGTACGTGCGGTGGTCTGCAGCGTCAGCGCAACTTCCTCGGTGAGCTGTGCGGATGCCTCGAAAGCCGGCACAGCGATCTTGAAGCGCTGTTCTTTCCGCGTTTGCAATTGAGCCGAATAATTCTCCGCGGGGCGGACACAGCAGGCTGGATCGGCAGGGTCGCTGCCGCTGACGGCGTCGAACAGTGCGGCGCAATCGGCGACAGTCTGGGCCAGGAAGCCCATGCAGTCCTGACTCGGTGAGAGCGGCATGACGCCGTGGTTCGAGAGCAGATGCTGGGTTGGCTTGATGCCCGTGACGCCGCAGGCGGCGGAGGGGATGCGCACCGAGCCGCCGGTGTCGGAGCCGAGCGCGCCGAACACCATGCGCGCAGCGACGGCCGCACCGCTGCCGCTCGAAGAGCCGCCGGTGACATGCTCCGGATGCCAGGGGTTGCGGCAATGATCAAGATGGAAATTGAAGCCGGTGGGGCTCAGGGCGAACTCCGCCATGTGCAGGCGCCCCAGATCGATGGCACCCGCTGCATCGAGCCGTGCCAACAACGTTGCAGTCGTTGCCGGACGAAAATCCTGGCGAATTTTTGAACCGCAAGTGGTGATTTGCCCGGCGCGATAAAACATGTCCTTGTGCGCCAGCGGAATGCCGTGCAGCGGGCCGTGCAGGCGGCCCTGTGCACGGTCACGGTCGAGAGTTCGGGCCTGCTCCAGGGCGGCATCGGCTTCAAGGCGAATGAAGCAGTTGAGGCGGGCCGCCGAACGCTCGATTTTTTCCAGGCTATGCTGCGTCAGACTTTCGGCACTGATGTCGCCGCTGCGCAAACGGGCGGCGGCTTCGACCAGGGTTAATTCATTTGGGATAGGCTGGCTCATTGTTTTGCGGCGAGTGCCGCCTGATAAGGTTGGAGGTTGCGATCGAGATCGAGCAGGCGGGCACTGCTTCTGTCGAGATTGGCGAGGATATCGACTGAAGCGCTTTCCTTGAGTTCGGCGATGATTTCGTCGGTGCTCATGACCCGCCCCCAAAGACGCCTGAAAGAAGCCAGCGTGAGTTCCTGCATTTCGTCGCTGCAGGTACCGGTGGCATCTGCGACCAGCACCGAGCAGAAATTGCGATCGGCCGCTTCGCGCGCCGTGGTGTCGACACAGTTGTTGGTCGATATCCCGGTAAACACGATTTCCTTGATGCCTTTCTGATGCAATACCGCCTCGAGATTGCAGGAGGCGAAGGCGCCCATGGTGGTCTTGTTGATCACCGTTTCGCCCGGCAGGGGCTTGAGTTCGTCGACGATCTCGTGCTCGCGTTGCCCGGCGGTGTTGTGGCACATCTCGAAGAACGCCTTTACATGGCGGGGAGAGTCGGAGTAATCGGCGCGCTCGGAACCGATCGTGACATGAATGATGGGCGCGCCCAGGGCGCGAAATACGTTCAGCAGCTTCAACGTATTCGGGACAACCAGCCGGTCGATTCGATCGAAGCGATAGCTTGCCTGCTCCAGTGCGCCCTGTTTGGCCAGGTAGGCGCCCATGCCCAGGGAGCGCGAGCCGCTGGCATATTGAATGTCGATCGGGATCAGCGCCGTGGTGCGCGGATGCAGGGTGAAGCTTTGGGTGAAGGCGTCGATGTATTGCGGTTTGGATGACATTTGGGTTTCCCTCAGTGTGCCTGCGACAACCTGGCGTGATGGCTCAGACGATGGTCAGCCGCCCGGAGGATGGCTTCTCGGCGAGTTCGATGGAAAACTTGTTTTTCAGGATGACCCTGATCTCTTCGTAACAGACGCCGAAACGCAGGGTCGTGAAGTTGGTCAGGTCGATGATGGTGCTCGATATGCCTTCCGGATTATGGTACTTGGACAGGCCATGGTCGATGCAGATGTCCGCTGCAGCAACGACTTCGGCTTCGATGTCCTGCAGGCGGAATTTGCTGCCGCTCAGCGAGCGGTTAGCCGACGAGCCGCGCAGCGGAAACAGGTTCTGCCAGCTCAGGTCGGCGAGTTGATTATGCAAGGCGCCGGCATTCAGCAGCATGTCCATGGTGTCGCCCTTGGTGGAGCGCTCGAGGGCCTCCGCTTCGCAGTGGGCAAAGAACGGATGTTCGCGATGAAAGCGCGCGACAATCGACAGGGGCAGATCGTGCTGGGCGACGACGGTGTGGACGATGTCGCGCTCCTTCTGTCCGATCGCATAGACTTCGTCGAAGATGTCGAGATTGCCGAAGGTGCCGTTGGGCTTCTCGAAGCTGCGTCCCTTGGCGGTATAGATGCGGCGCACGCCGGCGGCGGAATGGGTGACGACGGCATAGGCGACGTCGAGTGGCACGATGGCGACGCCACCGGCCTGGATGGTTTTGAAGATCTTCGCGGCATCGCCGACGATGTCGTAGTGGGTCATGTTTTTCTCGTTGGGTAAATATTGCGTGGATGGAAGAGGTCGCCGGTCAGGCATCTGCCTGGTCAGGCTGGGGTGGAAGTTCGATGTCAAAGTGCCGGCGCAGGATGTCGGCGATATTCTCGTAGCAGGAACCGAAGCGAACTACCCGCAGGGTTTCGACTTCGAGCAGGGTCGACGAGCAGCCGTACAGGTGATATTTCAGCAAGCCGTAATCGATGATGATGTCGGCGATGGCCTTGATTTCCGGATTGATGTCTTCAATGCGGAATTTGGTGCCGCTCAAGGAGATATTCGCCGATGATCCGAACAGGGGATGCTGGTGCAGGCGGCTCAGCTTGCAGATTTCGGCATGAAAGCGTCCGGCGTTCATCAGCATCAGCAGGGTGTCGCCCCTGGTGCTGCGCTGGTAGGTTTCGCGATCCATGCCTTGCAGCATGGGGTGATCGGGACGACAGGGTGCGATGACACCCAGCGGCAGGTCGTAGTCTTCGGTGATGGCCTGGACGATTTCCCTGGCGCGCGTGCCGACGACATGCAGCTGCTGGTGGATCTCGGCATCGCCGAGCATGGCATTCAGCTTGGCTGGCGTGCGCTGTTTGGTGTCGAAAATATTCCTGAGTGCCTGCGCCGAGCCGCCGATCAGCGAATAGCCGACATCGTTGGGCAGAATGGCAATGCCGCCCGCCTGCAACACCTTGAAAGCGCGTTCCGCATCAATCTGGAAATTCAGCACGCCCATGGTTCCCTCTCAATTTTCGGCGGATTTTACTGCGGCATTGGATTCGGCTTCGCGCAAGCGCCGCCATAGCGTGGTGCGGCTGATGCCGAGCTTTTGCGCGGCCAGGTTGCGATTGTTCTTGGATTCGGCGAGCGCCCGCTGAATCATCGAACCGTCGATTTCCACGGCGCGAATATCGGTTGGCAGAAGTGCCTCCTGGCGCGCTGACAGCGCGAGTTGCGGCTGAGCCAGAGAAAGCCTTTCGGAATCCTTCTGCGTCTCGAACAGCTCGGGGAACTCCGCTTGCAGCAAGCGGTAATCGATTTCGGCAATCAGGCGATACTCGCTCAGCGCGACCGCGAGCCGTTCGCAAATGTTTTCCAGCTCGCGCACATTGCCGGGCCAGTGATAAGCGCGCAGTAGCGGCATCAGCGGGGCCAGTGCCTGATCGGCGGGTAGGCTCGAGCCGAGCTGGCGCAGTGAGGAATACAGGAGCTGCAGCGCCAGTGGCGCGATGTCCTCGATGCGGTCGCGCAACGCCGGCAGGGCGAGGTGGAGAATGTTCAGGCGGTAGTACAGGTCGGCGCGGAACATGCCTTGCCCGATGCGCTGCGCCAATGACTGATGCGTTGCGGAGATGATGCGCACATCGATGGGCACCGGTTGAGTGCTGCCGAGGCGGACCACTTCCTTTTCCTGCAGCACGCGCAGCAGGCGCGATTGCAGCGAGATCGGCATGTCGCCGATCTCGTCGAGAAAAATCGTGCCGGTGTGGGCGGCTTCAAACAGCCCCTGCTTGCCGCCTTTTCTGGAGCCGGTGAAGGCGCCTTCTTCATAGCCGAAAATTTCGCTTTCGAGCAGGGGTTCAGGGAAGGCCGCGCAGTTGATGGCGACGAAGGGCGAAAAGCGCCGCGTACTGGCGTTGTGAATGGACTGTGCAAACAATTCCTTGCCGGTGCCGCTCTCGCCCGTGACGAGCACGGTCGAGTCGGTCTTGGCGTAGCGCCTGGCGGCAATCTTGGCTTCGGCAAAGGCCTTGCTGGTGCCGATCAATTGGTCGAAGTGGTAGCGCGTGGATGACTGCCGCACGCGGCGCTGGGTGCGGATGGTCGTATCCGCCTGCTGGATGGTGCGCGCATCCTGCAGGGTCAGAATGGCGCCGG
Source organism: Sterolibacterium sp. (assembly GCA_041674465.1). Taxonomy (GTDB): domain Bacteria; phylum Pseudomonadota; class Gammaproteobacteria; order Burkholderiales; family Rhodocyclaceae; genus JACRAR01. Next base: position 30,107 of record JBAYVV010000004.1, on the reverse strand, counting down.
TGCGCAACCCGGCTTCGTGGATCGGGATGCGGTTGGCGACGCAGGTCAGCTGGTTGATCTGGACGACTTGCTCGACTTCCTGCTGGCCGGTGGCTAGCACCTGGTCCATGCTGACTTCGGGCGCGATATCGGCGATCAGGCGCTCCATGGCATGAGCGCGCGTCAGTCCCAGCATGCGCTCCATGGCCGGGTTGATGGCGGTAATGCGGCCGCGGATGTTGACCGAGAGCACCGCCTCGCGCAGGTTATGCAAAACGCCGTTCAGGTGGTCGTAGCGCGCTGTCTCCAGCGAGGCCACCCGGGCGATTTCCAGCGCATCTTCGAGCGCCTGGCGCACGGCGGTGAGGCTATACACCAGAATGCCCTGCATGCCGTGCTGCTCGGCTTGCTCCACCACCAGGCTGGAACCGATCACCACCTGGTAACCTTCGTGGGCCAGCGTTTTCACGCACAGGGCGGCATCATCGAGCGTGCAATAGGTGCGCTGGGAAATGTCGAGTTTGAGCATTTCCTTGACCTGATCCAGTTCGGGAATCGGGTCGAGGTAAGTCACGATGCCGACGCGGTCGGAGATGGTGCGCCCCTTGAGCATTGCCAACAGCACATCGAATCCGCTGATCTTGATGGTGATCACCGGCAGGCCGATGTTGCTGCGCAGGTAAGCGGCGTTCGCACCGGCAGTGACAATCACATCAACCGCCTTGTCGCGTTCGAGTTGATGCGCCTTGTCGATCGCTTCATCGAACACCACATCGACCACTTCAATGGCAGCGCGTTCTTCGAACTCCGGAACGACGGCATGCACCAGGCGACTCAAGCCCTTGTAACTGATCACGCAAATGCGTGGCGTGCGCCATCCCCCTTCTCTGTCCAATGGACTTCTCCCTTTGATGTTGCGCCTGGATGAAACGAAATGTTGCGGTGCAACGGCAGTTTTATTGCGATGCAACAGGTTGTTTCAAGTGCTGACGAATATGAATCATGCAATGTTTCGAAGTTTGGTGCAAGACGTTTCATAAAAAAATATGAAACGCGTTCGAGGCCGGGCGTGGCTTCGACGTAAACTGTAAATCTCTTTTATAACAACGTATTGATAAAAATGCCTGGAACGTGGCAAAGGTCTTGCTTAGGAGCCTAAGCAACGCATCCTGCAATAACAAATCAGATGTTCCGGGGAGGGGATAAATGAAGGGGCTGGAAGGGATATTGATGCTCGACCTGACACACATGTTGTCGGGTCCCTATGGTGCCTTGCTGCTTTCCGACCTGGGCGCGCGTGCCATCAAGATCGAGCCGCCGGGTGCAGGGGAAGGTACAAGGCAGTTGCTGGCCGGAAGCAAAGAGTATTCACGGCAAGGCATGGGCGCTTACTTTCTGAGCCTGAACCGGAACAAGGAAAGCGTCTGTATCGACCTCAAGACCGAGGCGGGCAAGGAAATTTTTTACGACCTGGTGCGCCAGGCCGATGTCGTCATCGACAACTTCAGCGCCGGCGTTCCCAAGCGACTGGGCATCGATCACGACACGCTGGCGGCGATCAACCCGCGCATTGTCACCTGTTCCGTAACCGGCTTCGGCGAGACCGGGCCGGAACCCAATCGTCCCGCTTTCGACCAGGTGGTGCAGGGCATGGGCGGCGGCATGTCGATCACCGGCCATTACGGCGGTGAGCCGATACGCGCCGGCATTCCGATCGGAGATCTGGGCGGCGGGACTTTTGGCGCGATCGGGATCCTGGCCGCGCTGCTCGCCAGAGAGAAGACCGGCCGCGGTCAGCATGTGGACGTGTCGATGCTTGACGTTCAGATATCCCTGCTCAACTACATGGCAACCATGTACCTGATGTCGGGCCTGATTCCGGAGCCGCTCGGCAACGGGCATTTCGTGCATGTGCCCTACAACTCGTTTCGCACCAAGACCGGCTACATCATCATTGCCTGCATCGGCGATGCCTTCTTCGAGAAACTGCTTGACGTGATTCCGCGCGAGGAACTCAAGCAGGAAAAATACTTGAAACAGCCGGCGCGCTATGCCGACCGCGAGATGATCAATGCCATCGTTCAGGAGGAACTGCTCAAGGACACGGCGGAGAACTGGCTGGCCAAGCTGCAGTCCTTCCGCATTCCCTGCGCTCCGGTGAATAATTTCCAGCAAGCGCTCAACGACAGCCAGGTTCGTGCGCGCAACATGGTGGTGGAAGTGGAACTGCAGTCGGGCGAAAAAGTATCCATGCCGGGCAACCCCGTCAAGCTGTCGGAGATGGAGGAGGGTAGCTATACCCCGCCGCCCCTGCTCGGCGAGCATACGGACAAGGTACTGAGCGAACTGCTCGGGTACGACAGCACGCGCATCGATACTTTGCGCAAGCAGGGAACCATCCAGTAGCAGCCGCACCCATTGAGCATTGACGATTCGAGACCAGTCACGCGTCATGATGCCGCGTTGGCGCAACGAAAAACAAGGAGCAGAACATGAGTACTAAGAACTCGCCCAGCTACAGGCTCGGAGTGGACGTTGGCGGAACATTCACCGACTTGCTGCTCATCGACGAGCGTAGCGGCGAAACCTATTCGGCGAAAGTGCCTTCGACGCCCAAGGATTCTTCGATCGGCGTTCTCAACGGCATCGCCAAGATATGCGACCAGCATGGCATCAATCCGGAACTGATCGGTCATGTCATGCATGGCACGACCGTGGCGACCAACACGGTGTTGACCAGTTCCGGCGCGCGCGTCGGCCTGGTGACCACCAAGGGCTACCGCCAGGTGCTGCAGATAGCGCGGTCCTATGTCCCAGGCGGATTGGGCGGCTGGGTCATCTTCAACAAACGTCCGCTGCTGGCGCCCCTGGAACTGACGGTCGAGGCCGACGAACGCATGGACGCCAAGGGTGTCACGGTCAAGTCGCTCGACGAAGCCAGGCTGCGCGAATCCCTGGCCATGCTGAAAACCAAGAATATCGAGGCACTGACGGTTTCCCTGGTCAACTCCTATGCCAACGGCGCGCATGAAAGACGGGTGCGCGAAATTGCAGCCGAGGCCATTCCCGGTGTTTCGATCTCGATCTCATCGGAAGTCATGCCGGAGATGTACGAGTACGAACGCACCGAAACCACCGTGGTGAACTCGTATATCCGCCCGGTGGTATCGCGGTACATGGAAAGCCTGCATCGCGAACTCGACAAGAAAATGAAGGGCGTCAAACTCCACGTTCTGCGCTCGGACGGCGGTCTGGCAACCGTCGAGTCGGCGCGCAGCAGCCCGGTGAATCTGCTCATGAGCGGACCGGCCGGCGGCGTCACGGGCGCGTTGTGGATCGCGCGGCAATCAGGATTCAAGAACTTGCTCACATTCGACATGGGTGGAACTTCCACCGATGTGGCTCTGATCCAGAATGAAATTGCGCAAACCCGCCGCGAAACTCGCGTCGCCGATGTCACGGTGCGCTCACCTTCGATCGATGTGCGGACTGTCGGAGCGGGCGGTGGCTCGATCGCCTATGTGCCGGAATTGACCAAGGCATTGCGGGTTGGACCGCAGAGTGCCGGCGCCTCGCCAGGTCCGGCAGCCTACAATCAGGGCGGCGACAAGCCGACAGTGACCGACGCGAATGTGGTGCTGGGCTACCTGCCGACGGCTTCGCGACTTGGCGGCGACATGGCAATCGACAAGGGCCAGGCCGAGAAGGCCGTGGGCACCATTGCTACCGCCCTCGAAAAATCGGTCAAGGAGGCGGCCGAAGGCATCGTCAACATCGTCAACGAAAACATGTTCGGTGCGCTGCGCCTGGTCTCCATCGAACAGGGATACGACCCGCGCGATTTCGCGCTGATCGCCTTCGGTGGCGCCGGACCTTTGCACGCCAATGCGCTGGGACGGCTGATGGGGTCCTGGCCGGTGATCATCCCGCCGGCACCGGGGGTGCTGTGCGCCTACGGCGATGCGACGACGCGCGTGCGCGACGAGGCCTCGCGTACTTTCATCCGCCGCTTCGACGAAACCTCCGACAAGGAGGTGTTGGACATGTTCGATGACCTGGCGGAAACCGCAAAACGCACGCTGGTTGTCGAAGGCGTGGCGGCGGCAAAACAGGAAACCATTTTGCAGATGGACATACGCTACCGCGGCCAGGGCATGCAGCTGACCGTGGCAATAGAGCGGGGCGCGCTGGCGCGCGGCGGACTGAAAGAAGTTGCCCGGCTGTTCGACGAAAAGCATACCCAGCTGTATACCTTTGCACTCAATGTGCCGCACGAAATTGTCAATTTGCGGACCATCGTGCAAGGCCCCGAGCCGGTGGTGCATGCCGAAACTCTAGCCAAGGGCAGTGCCGACGCCTCTGCCGCATCGCTCGGGAAAACCACGATTTATGCCGATGGCAAGGATTGGCAGGCGGGCATCTACGACCGGGCGAAACTCAAATCGGGCAACAAGATTGCCGGTCCTGCGGTGGTGATGCAGATGGATACGACGACGCTGATTCTGCCCGGCCATTCGGGAGAGGTCGATGCGGTTGGCAACATCCTGATTCGGCCCAACGCCTGAACCTGACAAAAGATTATCGCTGGAACCAGCTAGGAGATAGTAATGCCTGCCAAGATCATCGAAACAAATACTGCAAAGTTCCAATACATCAAGGTCGATACGATCGTTATCGACATCATCGAGAATTCCTTGCGCAACGCGCGCAAGGAAATGGATGCGGTACTGTTTCGTACCGCCATGTCGCCGGGTATCCGCGAGCAGCACGATGCATTCCCGATGATCGCCAACAATGAAGGAAAAATGGTTGTGGGCCAGTTCGGCTCCTTCATCCACGGATTTATCCAGGGATATGACGGCACCATCGAGGAAGGCGATGTTTTCCTGACCAATGATCCCTATTCCTGCAATGGCGCGATCAGCCACCTCAACGATTGGCTGACCCTGATGCCGATTTTTCACGACGGCAGGATCGTCAGCTGGGCGGCGATGTTCGGCCACATGACCGACATCGGCGGGAAAGTCCCTGGCAGTTTGCCAACCGATGCGCGCCAGATATTCGAGGAAGGCATCCAGGTGCCGCCGGTCAAAATTATTCGCCGCGGCGAGCTGAACACCGAAATGCTGGAATTGGTGGTGCGCAATTCGCGCGTGCCGGACTGGAACCGTTCCGACTTCAACGCCATCGTTGCCGCGTTGCGCCTGGCCGAACGGCGGATCAGAGAGATGATCGGTCGCTTCGGCGTGGACACGCTGGTGTCCGCCATGCAGGACATGCTGGAGCGCAATCGGCGCGCCATGAGCGCCATCATCAAGATGGTGATTCCGGAAAAGAAAGTATTTTTCGAGGACTACATCGATGACGACGGCATGGGCATGGGGCCATACAAAATCGCCTGCTCGCTCTGGCGCGATGGCGACGTGGCAAAGTTCGACTTCAGCGGCACCGATCCCCAGTCGCTCTCTTCGGTGAACTTCCTGCTCAACGAGGAAATGTTCAAGATGTTCCTGGGCGCCTTTTTCATCAACATCTTCGACCCGCAGATCCTGTTCAACGACGGCTTTTACAAGTTGGTTGACGTGTACATTCCCGAGGGATCAATTCTCAAGCCGGCACGACCCGCGGCGCTTTCCTGCCGCACCCACCTGCTCGGGCGCATCTTCGACATCATGAGCGGGCTGCTCGGACAGGGTGCCCCGGAAGCGCTCTGCGCCGCAGGATTCTCGGACAGCCCGCACTTCATGTATTCCGGCTACGACAAGAAGGGCGAGTGGTTCCAGTTGTATCAGATCGGCTTTGGCGGCATCCCGGGACGCCCGGCGGGCGACGGACCGGATGGCCACTCCCTCTGGCCGGAGTTTACCAATGTGCCGAATGAGTTCCTTGAAAGTTATTTTCCGCTGCGCATTGTCGAATATTCCTCGATTCCCGACAGCGGCGGCGCGGGCATGCACCGCGGCGGCAATGGCGTGTCCCTGGGCTATCACTTCCTCGAGCCGGGCGACATTTCCGTGCATGATGACCGCTGGCTGACTTATCCCTGGGGCGTCAATGGCGGCTTGCCGGGAGGACGTTCCAACAAGCTGCTGAAGCGTGCCGACGGCAGTGAAACCTGGATCGAGTCGAAGTGCGACCGCGTCAAGGTGGCCGCCGGTGATACGCTTTATTTCAATACCTGGGGCGGTGGCGGCTGGGGTGATCCATTGAACCGCCCGGCAGAAAAAGTTGCGACGGATGTCGAACGCGGCCTGGTCACGATCGCCGGTGCCCTGCGCTACGGTGTGGTGGTGCGTCCGGACTTCACGGTGGATGCAGCGGCGACGGAAGCCTTGCGCAAGAAGATGGCGCTCAAGCCGAAGAGCGCATCCTTGTTCGATCGCGGCGGCACGGTGGAAGAACTCAAGGCGCGCTGCAAGGCCGAGACCTCCTTCGAGCCGCCGCGTCAGCCTGAATTCGCACGCTGGATGCGCAATACTGCCAAGGCCTGATGCAATGACTGCTGTTGTCATCAATGAGGTCGGCTTGCGCGATGGCCTGCAAAACCAGGCCATCGCGGTGTCTTGTGCGGACAAGCTGAGGCTGGCCAGGGCGCTGGTCGATGCGGGCGTGCGATCGATCGAGGCGACCAGCTTCGTCTCGCCCAAGGCCGTACCGCAAATGGCCGATGCCGATCAGCTGTTTCCGCTGTTGCCGGAGAAGCAGTGCGTGGCTTATTCGGCACTGGTGCCCAATGTGCGTGGCCTCGAACGGGCGCAGGCGGCCGGTGTCGGTGAAATCGCCGTGGTGCTCTCGGCAACCGAGACCATGAATCGACGCAACATCAACATGAGTCTTGACGAAGCCGTTGCCGTCTGCAAACAGACCATCGCCGAGGCCTTGAAGCTGGGCATGCGCGCCAAGGCCTACCTGGCCGTGGCCTTCAGTTGCCCCTTCGAGGGGCCGACGCCGGTGGAGCGTGTCATGACCCTCGGCGATGGCATGCTGGCGGCAGGAGCGCAGGAAATCACCATCGCCGACACCATCGGTGCGGCGGCGCCGACGGCGGTTGCCCGGCTATTCAAGCAATGCGTTGCCGCCTGGGGCGAGCCGCGAGTCTCCGCTCACTTTCACGATACGCGTGCCCTGGCGGTGGCGAATGCCTGGGCTGCGCTGGAAGCCGGGGTGCGTAAGTTCGACGCCAGCATCGGCGGTCTCGGCGGTTGTCCATTCGCGCCGGGCGCGGCGGGCAATGCCGCGACCGAGGATCTGGTGCTGATGCTGGAGCAGTGCGGATTCTCCACCGGGATCTCGGTACCCAAGTTGCGCGAGGCGGTGGCGATTGCCGGCGAGCTGGTGCAGCGCAAGGTCGGTGGCCGTACCACGAACTGGCTGGAAGCAGAGGACCTGCGCAGACTGCGCGAGATAGAGAAGCAAGCTACAACGGAGTCGGTGCGTTCATGAAGAATTTGTTGCGGGTGCTGTCTGCAGTCATACCCTTCGTCATCATCGGAGGGTTGCTGTATGCCGGCATTTTCGTCAAGCCGAAGTCGGTTGGCGCCAGCGTCATGCCACCGGTATTGACTCAGCGCGATGCGTTCTACGGCGTGGCTATTCCCGCCGACAACATCATCTGGGCCGCAGGACGCAACGGCAAGATCGTGCGTTCCGAAGATGCCGGCAAAACCTGGATGATTCAGCCCACGCCGGTTCGCGCCAATCTGCAGTCCATCGCCGCATGGGATGTCTCGCGTGCCATTGCAGTCGGCAATTCGGGCGCCGTGCTGACCACCACGGATGGCGGCAAGACCTGGACTACGGTCGCCAATGTGCCGCGCAACAACGACATGCAGAAATACATCCGCGTGCGCGTCGCCGCCGATGGCAGTGCCTGGATGGTGGGCGAATTCGGGCTGATTCTGGCCTCCAAGGACTTTGGTTCGACCTGGAAAAGCCTGGGCCGGCAGGAAGACGTGGCCTGGAATGATGTCGCTGTCGGCGCATCCTCCCTGCTGCTGGTCGGCGAGTTTGGCAAGATGCGCCGCTCGACGGATGGCGGTGCGAACTGGAAAGATGTTGTCAGTCCGCTCAAGTCAAGTCTTCTGGCGGTTGCGGCTGGTACCGATGGCATTGCCGTGGCGGTCGGCCTGGAAGGTGCAATTCTGGTTTCCAGGGATGACGGTGCAACCTGGCAGCGCGTCGAATCGGGCACCAATGAACATCTTTTCTGCGTCAGTCGCAACGGCGAGAACTGGGTGGCGGTGGGCAACCAGGGGCTGTATCTGACGGCCGGCAGTGATGCGCAGAGCTGGACCCTGAAGCATTTCGCAGAGCGGGTGTTTGCCTGGCATAGCGACGTGCAAACCCGGGCGGGTACGATTTTCGTGGCCGGCGCGACCTTGTCACAGGTCACGCCGGATGGCAAGTTCTTGCAGTTCAAGTAATCCATAACCGAGCCAATAATGCTTTCATTCCAGTCGAATCAGGGTTTCATAGCGCGCCTCGTAGAGTTCTGCATCCGGCGCAGGATCGCAGTCGTGGTGGTGGTCGGCATCCTTACGACCTTCCTTGCCACACTGGCGCTGCAGGTGGAAATCAAGACCGTCTTCAACGACTTGCTGCCGACCAACCACCCTTACATCAAGATTCACGAACAGTTCAAGAAAACCTTCGGCAGTTCCAACCTCGTCAGCATCATGCTGGAAGTGAAGGAGGGTGACATCTTCACCGCCAAGACCCTCGGGAAGATCCAGAAGGTGACCAAGGACCTGCAAATGGTCGACGGCGTCAACCAGTTCCAGATCATTTCACTGGCGGCAAAGAAAATGAAGGAGGTGCGTGCTTCCACCGAGGGCATCGACATCAAGCCCCTGATGTGGCCGGATGTGCCGGACAGTGCCGAGGGTATCGCCAAACTCAAGGACGCCGTGCTGCGCAATCCGCTGGTGTATGGCTCGTTTGTTTCCCTGGACATGAAGGCGGCCCTGGTCACGGTGGATTTCTACGACAACGAAGTCCGCTATGACAAGATCTTCGACCAGATCGGCAACATCGCGCGTTCTGTCGAAGGTGACGGTGTTGAAGTGCGCCTGGTCGGCGAGCCGATACTGTATGGCTGGGTCAATCACTATCTGCCTGAGACCGGGAAGATTTTCTTCGTCACCATCGCTGCCCTGATCCTGCTGCTGTTCATTACCGCGCGAACCTGGCGTGGTACCTTGCTGCCCTTGCTGGCGGGTCTGGTGAGCTCGATCTGGGCGCTCGGCACGGCCCGGCTGGTCGGTTTTCATCTTGATCCCTTGGTGATCGTTGTCGCCTTCCTGATTACGGCGCGCGCCATTTCACATTCCGTCCAGCTGGTGATCCATTTTGACGACGAACTCAGCGATGGGGCGCCCGACTCAACAGCGGCGGCCAAGGCGGCGATGCAAGCCTTGTTCAAGCCGGGCATTCTCGGCGTGGTCGCCGATGCCGGCTGCATGATCGTGGTCATCCTGACGCCCATTCCGCTGCTGCAGAAGGTGTCCATCATCGGCACCGTGTGGGTCTCGACGATTGCGGTCAGCGCCTGCATCCTGACACCGGTGCTGCTGTCCTGGATCAAAAATCCGAGAACTTTCGCGCACCCCGTGAACATCCAGCCGGCGATGCGCTGGATCTTGCGGCGCTGCGTCGTGGTGGCGACAACGCCGGTGCGCTATGCGGTGGTGGCGGTGACTACCGTGGTATTCGTGCTTTCGGCGATCTACGCTTTCAATCTGAAGGTGGGCGACGCCAATCCGGGCTCACCGATCCTCTGGGGCGAATCCGCTTACAACCGGGATGCCGCGCTGATCAACCAGCGTTTTGCTGGCGCTGACCGGATGTTCGTGGTGGTCTCCGGCGACAAGACGGATGCGCTCAAGGAACCCGCGGCCCTCGAAACCATGGCGGCTTTCCAGAGTTTCCTGGAGAGCCAGCCCGAAGTCGGTGCGACACTGTCGATCGCCGATGTTGTGCCGGTGATGAAGCGCATCATCCGCGAAGGCAATCCGCGCTTCGAGGAATTCGGCCTGACCCAGGCTGACAATGGCGAGATTCTGTACCTGTTTACCTCAGGCACCGATCCGGGCGACATCGACCGATTTGTCGAGCCGCAGTACAAGGACGCCTCGGTCACGATTTTCTTCCGCGATCACCAGGGCGAGACGATCCGCACGGCAGTGTCGCGGGTTGAGGAATTCATCAACCTGCATGCCGACAGCCCGGTCAAGCTGCAACTGGCCGGCGGACTGATCGGCGTTCTCGCGGCCGTCAATGAAATCATTCTCTCCAAGCAGATTGAAAGCATCGCGCTGGCCTTGCTGGTGCTGGTCATCTGCTGTGCCGTGACCTATCGTTCGCTCTCGGCGGGCATGTTTTTCATGGTGCCGGTGCTGCTTTCAAATACCCTGACCTTCAGCTTCATGGCCTGGAAAGGCATCGGCATGAACATCAACACGCTGCCGATCGCTGCCCTCGGAATCGGCCTGGGTGTCGACTACGCCTTTTACGTGGTGGATGAGATTCGTGAAGAATTGCGGCGCGGCGAGAAGCTCGAACGTGCCATAGAACTGTCTTTGATGAGCGCGGGGCGGGGCGTGCTCATTACGGCGGCGACGCTGATCACCAGCGTCGTCATCTGGAATGTCTCGTCAATTCGTTTTCAGGCAGAAATGGGCGTGCTGATGGCGTTGTGGCTGTTCATCTCCGCTGTCAGTTCGCTGCTGTTGATGCCAGCATTGGTGGTTCTGTTCAAGCCGCGTTTCATTTTTGATCAAGCAAAAGCGGATGCAGTTGGTAAGGTGCCTCCCTTGGCAGAAGTGGGGTGAGGAAAAGTGTGTAGCGTTCATATTGCCATTTGATGGCGTTAAGGAGGAGTTGACATGTTAGGTAGAAAGTCATTATTGCCAGCGACAGCAGCGAGCGCGTTCGTGCTGACACTTTCGCTCGGTCTGTCATCAGCGCCTGCGCTGGCAGCGGATGATAATTCCGCTGAGGAATCGACATTCAAGCTTGGGGGGTATGCACGCGGCTGGGTATCCATGAATCTGCAGGATCAGCCGGAAATGACGAATAGCAAGAACAAGATTTCCATGGAGCGGGCTTCGGTTCTGCTTGACGCAGACTGGAAGCCGCTGGCCGGATCCAGGTTCAAGGCGATTGCCCGCGTCGACCGCGAGCACAAGACCAGCTATTTGCGTTCTCTCGAAGCTCCGCCCAATGCTTTCCCGGGTAACGGTTCGATCAAGGATATTTTCACGACGACGGCGGGTGGCGGTATCAATGGCGTCATGAACAACTACAATCAGGGCAATTTGCGGGAGATATGGGGTGAAGTCGATCTCGGCGCCCGCACCAAGCTCAAGGTTGGCAAGCAGCAAGTGGTCTGGGGCGAGACGGATTTCTTCCGCGCCCTCGATTTGGTCCATGGTTTTGATTATCGCTGGCGCTCCTTCCTTGAGGCCGAAAACGAGGAGCTGCGCAAGCCCCTGATTCTGGCCCGCCTGATGGTCCAGGTGCCTGAGCTCAACGGTTCTCTCGACATGTTCATTCGTCCGGGCGTGGACCGCGACAAGGACATCGCCAATACCTACGACATCGCTGGCGGCCGCTGGGCTTCGCAGCCCGCCAAGGGCGGCAGCTTCTTCTATGCGACGAACTACAATTACCGCAGCCGGGGTGCTGACGTCAGTGATACCACCGGCGGGATACGCTGGCAAGGGACTGCGGGCGGCATCAATTACTCGATCGCCGGGCTGAAGACTTTCAACAACGATCCGGTGTTCAATCCCTGCCCGGGCAACATGCAGTTCCTTTATCGTGGCGCCGGATCTTCGGGAGCGTTCACCCCCTTCAAGCAGGCTCCGGTCAATTGCGGCCTGACATTCAATCCCTATCAGCCGGGCGGCATCCAGCCACAGTTTGGCGACTGGATCTTTCCCGATACCGACATCCTGGGTGTGACCGCTTCAGGCTACTCGAACTGGGCCGATGCAGTCTTCTCGACCGAAATCGTTTACCAGAAGGATCGCTCGTTCAACTATGGCCTGCAGAACGGTCGCTTCGGCTATAACATCGTACCGGGCTCCTTCGGCATCATCCAGAAGGACACCCTGACCACGATGTTCCGCATGGACAAGACGGTAGACCTGACCAAGATCATCGGCACCAGCCGCCCGTCGTTTGGTTCGATCCAGTTCTTCAACACCCGTATCCTGGACTTCAGCAAGGCGGATGAAATCGTTCAGCTCTCCTTCTGGAGCCGGGCGAAGACCAAGGACAACGCCATCCTCACCGCGATTCTCGCCATGAACTACAGCAACGATCGCATCAATCCGACCATTGCTGCAGGCTGGGATGTCACCAACGGCGGCGGTTTCTTCATCCCATCCCTGGAGTATGTGATCGGCGACAACTGGCGGATCAAGGGTGAACTCGACCTGTTCTTCTATCGCGGCGACGACAAGACGCGCTACATCAATCCGACGACGTTTGCCTGGGAAGAGAATGGCCGCAGTGCCGGATTGTTCGGCTACTTTGCCCACAACAACCAGGCCATGATTCGTGTCACGCGCCAGTTCTGATGCCCAGTTAAATCCAACCAAGCTATACAAGGAGAAAACATGAAACCGAAAATGCTACTCAAGTGGATGGTAGCCAGCCTCATTTCTGCAGGTGTCGGCAGTTTATTCGCCGCGGAATTGCCTGCAGGAACCATCTTAAGCAAAGCCAATCTCGATCAAGTCAAAAACGATACTTTTGAAGGCAAGACTATTGCTAGCATGTTGCCAGAAAAGTTGGAGATGCAGATTCGCGATTACGGACTCACGATGAAGCTGCGCAAGTCGATGCCGCTTCCAACCGATCCGAAGACCACGGAAGCCACACGAAAGTATGCAGGTGAAGTGAAGTACGATGCGGCCAAGAATGAGGTAAGCGGCTATAAGGCAGGCATTCCCTTTCCTGACGCCAAGCCGGACGATCCTGCCTATGCAGCAAAACTGATCTGGAATTTCTATTATGGTGCGCCTGTCGGTCAGGTGATGGATTTCAATAAGTGGGTCTTTCTCCTGATCGACCAAGACAAAGGGCTCGAACGCACGCAGGGCTGGTACTTTCTTCGTTATTACATGAAGAATCGTTTGTCGGGATCGAACGTGCCAGTTGAAGGAGATGGCAGTGAATTCACTCGCACGTTGCTATTTGCCACCTACCCGCAGGACATTCGTGGCTTGGGTACTTTCACCATCCGCTACGACGGTCCGCAGGTCGAGGACAACTGGGTCTACATCAAGAGCGCTCGCCGTACTCGCCGTTTGCCCGGCGGTGCGTGGATGGATCCGATCGGTGGCACCGACCAACTGAACGATGACATCGAAATATGGAATGCGCGACCGAGTTGGTACAAAGGATACAAGTATGTCGGCAAGCGCTGGATGCTCGCGGTAGCTCACGGCGGCAAAGCCTGGGATGAGTCAAAGAAGGGAACACCAGAAGAGTATCCGACAGTCGATACGGTGAATGCGCCCCATTGGAACATCAAGGATGAATGGGAACCACGCGAAGTACATGTCATCGAAGCCACGCCTCCGGCAGAACATCCCTATAGCCGAAAAATCATCTATATGGAGACTCAGACTCCACGCATTTATTTTGGCGAGACTTATGACAAGAAAGGTGATTTCTGGAAGTGGTTTCAGTTCTCCGGTCGAGCTGTGAAGGGAGTCGATGGATTTCAGGCCATCGTTTCCAATCAGGGGCACTCAATTGACTTCAAACGACGTCATGCCACTATCTTCATTTCAAGTACCGCTTGGAGGGTCAATATACCGATCAAGGCCGAAGATGTCACCTTAGGCAAGCTTGAAGCAGCTGGCCAGTAAATTGTCCCACTTGATCTTCTTAAGTAGTTTCCCCGCGGTGGTTAACACCGCCGCGGGATTACCGGGTGCCCTATGGCGACGCTTCCCAACAAGAAAATAGGTTTAGGCCACAAACCGGCTTTGATTGTGGTTGATGCTACTGTCGGATTTACTGATCCGAATTCGCCACTGGGTGCCGAGAGTACCCGGGAAGTTGAGGCGATCGCCAAATTGCTTCAAGTTTTCCGCCAGAAGCGGTTGCCCGTTGTGTTTACCACCAACTCATACTCACATGCGGCTGAGGCCAGCGTATTTAGGGAAAAAGTACCGCTACTGAATCAACTGGTAGCGGGCGGCTCTCTAGCAGCAATCGATCCGTGCATACTTCCGCAGCCCGGTGAGATTGTCATCAACAAAGGTGTGCCGAGTGCATTTTTCGACAGCCCGTTGCGCCAGATGCTCAATAATCTTGGCGTCGATTCCACGGTTGTCGTGGGTTTCACTACGAGTGGTTGCGTCCGCGCCACGGCGGTCGATGCCTTGCAATCCAACTTCCGCTTGATCGTCGTACGCGATGCCTGCGGTGATCGTGACCCGCAGGCGCATGAAGCCAACCTGCGTGATCTTCAGCTCAAGTACGGCGACGTCGTCACGCTCGAAAATGCGCTGCAAATGCTGGGAAATTTGCCGCTCTAGCGCTTCCAGTTCAAGCCTGCGTCGCCCTTTCCGAGAACAGTTTTTCTAAAGGAGGCAAGATGAACTACACGCGTGAATATCTGATCGACATGGTAGTGAACAAGTATTTTGCCAATGTCGATGCCAAAAGAATGCAGCCCACACTGGACTGCTTTGTGCCGGATGTCGAATTCACCATCCAGAGCGCCTTCCACAAGCACAACGGGCGGGATACCGGCGTCAAGCAAATGTTCGAGACTTTGTTCTCGGGTTTTCCGAAAAAAATCTGGCATGGCAACTTCCGCCACATCGTCGATGTCGAAAACGGCCACATTGCTTCGCAATTCGATGTCGATCTGATCGACAAGGATGGCAACCAGACGCTGCTTTCCAATTGCAATTTCTTCTGGCTGGAAAATGGGAAATTCAAGAAAGTCTTCGTCTACATGAGCGGAGAGAATGTCCTCAAGTGACATTGCACGAACACCGGCTGCAAGACTGAGGGTCTTGCTGGCCCGGCCGGGTTGCATTGTTGCACCGGGAGCCTTTGATGCCCTGTCGGCCCGGTTGGTCGAACGTGCGGGTTTCGAGGCAGCCTACATGACCGGCTTCGGCGTGTCGGCGGCGCGTGCCGGACTGCCGGATCTGGGTCTGTTGACCGCCGTCGAATTTGCCGACCAGGTGGCGCAGATGACCCGCAATCTGGGCATACCGTTGATCGCGGATGCCGACCACGGCTTTGGTAACTCGCTGCAGATCGAGCGCACCATGCAGCTTTATGAGCAGGCCGGCGCAGCGGCGATTCAACTGGAAGATCAGGACGCCGATCGACGTTGCGGCCACCTCGATGGCAAGCGGATTGTGCCGATCCCGGAAATGGTGGCGCGCATCAAGGTCATGAAGGCGGCACAGCGCGATCCGGATACCGTGCTGATCGGTCGTACCGATGCGCGCGCGGTGGAAGGTCTGGATGCCGCGCTGCGCCGTGCTGCGGCCTATCTCAAGGCCGGTGCCGATGCCTTGTTCATCGAAGCACCGCGCAGCGTCGAGGAACTGGCGCGGATCTGCCAGGAATTCAAAGGCGAGGTATTGCTGGCGAACATGCCCGAAGGCGGCAAGACACCTTACCTTGCTTCCGGCGAACTTGCCGCGATGGGTTTCAAGATCGTGATCTACCCCGTTGCCACGTTGTTCCCGGCAACGCGGGCGATGTTGAATTCGCTCACCGAGCTGCGCAAGCATGGCCGGTTGATCGATCCGTCGCTGCATATTAATTTTGATGAGTTTGTCGAACTCATCAAGGTGCCGGAGTATTTGGCCAGGTTGGATGACTTTGAACGCATCAAGAATCTGGCAGACTCGGATGTCTGAGCTTTGATACACCACCAGGGATTCCTCCTCCCCCTCGTGGGTTATGGCCGGCCAATGTGTCGGCCTTTTTTTGGAATAGCCAGAGTGATGTGCTCAGGTTTAGGTAGTGATTCTCATAATGAACTGTTTGCTGCAGGTGCACCGTTCAGAACTCAAGATTTTGATAAAAACGTTTCAGATGAGGGGCCGACGTTCCATGTCGCCTGGCGGCTGAAACAGTTTTATTTTGGCAAATTGAATAACATATTGATTATGTGGGGTCAATAATATTCGGTGTACGTGGTGTGATGCTTGCTTATTCCAGTATGCAATCTCTCCACGTTCAAATAAGAGCAGAGTTGCGGTGCAATAAGTGAGGCCGCTTGGAATTAAGGCATGGCAAGTGGGTAGGAGTTACTCCGGGTGCTTTTTTGTCCAGTGAACATACAACGCTGCTGCAGGTGAAATTTCAGTGGTATTCCGGATGTGCACATAGATGCACCTGGGAATGATACTTGAGCCCATCCACAGTCGTTACAAGAGGAGACTTCAATTGACTAATACGGCACTCCAACAACAGAAAATCACTCTCAATGTTGCTAAAGCCAAACCCAGCAGCATGCGACGGCAGGGTTTTTCCATCGGTATTCAGTTTAATAGGCAATTTGGTTTCCTTGAAACGTTCAGTTTTCTGGGCGAGGGAGTTGGAGCCGTGCTTTATATCGGTGGGGCAATCGTGGGTTCGCTGCCTGTCGCGGCACTTGGTGCATTTTTGGTATTTCTCGCGGTGGTCGCTCTGCTCGGTCACTTGGGCACTCCGTTCAGGACCTGGCGGGCTCTGACGAATGGTTCCATATCCTTGGCCAGTCGAGGCACCATCGCCATGAGTGGATATCTGGCCGTGAGCGCAGTTTGGATGACTCTGGAATTCCTGAAATTTCAATCGTCTCTGAGCAACATTTTCTTCGTTGCTTCCTTGCTGCTGGCTGTCCCGGTGGTGTTCTATGCCGGCTTCCTGCTTAGATCAGCGCGAGCGATCGGTTTGTGGCGTGGCCCCTATTTGCCGTTTGCCTTTTGCGCCCAATCGCTCGCGTCGGGACTCGTTGTATTTGTTTTTCTCGCACAACTGGACCCAACCAACAACACCGATGTCTTGAAATGGATTGGCGCAGCAATTGCTTCCTTGATCCTGTGCGCCCTGATTTCTCTTGTTCATCTGGCGACTTCCAAACGCACCAGGGGGGTAAGCGCCTCGCTCGATCGGATACTTCATGGCGATCTACGCGCCCGGTTTTATTGGGGCGTTTGGTGCCTGGGAATTATCGTGCCACTTATGGTTTTCTTTGTGCTGTACCTCGGGTATCCGCAAAACGGCGAGAGTTCTCAGTTGTTGCTGGCGGTCACCGTGCTATGCCGGCTTATAGGTGACTATGCGTATCGCAGAGTGATTGTGCTCGCCGGTGCATACGAGTCGATTCTTGGTTAACAATAAGATTGCGTGAAGGAGACAGAAATGCACGAGCATCATGAGGATACATGGGTAAACACGTCTTGCAACGGTTGTTTCAGTGTTTGTGCCATACAAGTCATGAACCGGGACGGCAAGATCGCAGGTTCCAGAGGCAATCCGAACGTCATGGGTTCGCTTGGAAAGTGCTGTGGAAAATCTTTGTCCCGAGTTGCGGATCTTTACGATCCGAATCGCATCACCAAACCGATGATGCGCACCAATCCCAATAAAGGACTCGGTGTCGATCCCATGTGGAAGGAGATCGAATGGGAAGAGGCACTGGCGATCACTGCCAAGAAGCTTGTTGAGGTTCATGCCGATGATCCACGCGGCCTTGTCATTGCGGTTTTTGACACGGCCAGCATGGCAATGACGCAGTCCTTTGGCAAAGCTTTTGGAACCCCGAATTTTGCTTTTCTCAACGCAACCTACTGTGGTGGTGGCGAGCATTCGCATTTTCTGCACGTGTTCGGTACGGTAAATACCGAGATAGATCTGGAACACTGTGAACATATTGTGTTGTGGGGAGCGCAAAGCGGACTTGGTGCGCACAACAATCCGACCAGGGCTGCTCGCCTGATGGCAGAGGCTCGAAGTCGTGGAGCCAAGCTGGTAGTGATCGATCCGATTATGGGAAGTGCAGCCTCCAAGGCCGATCAATGGATTCCGATCATCCCCGGAACGGACGGCGCGCTGGCTCTGGCGATAGTGAATCTGCTGCTTAATGAATATGGGATATATGACAAGGAGTTCTTGCAACGAAGAACCAACGGTACCTACTTGATCGGACAGGATGGGCATTACCTCAGAGATCCGGCAACTAAGAAACCTCTTGTATGGAATAACGCCAAATCCTGTGCCGAGGTTTTTGACGCCGTTCCAACATCCGACGCGGCACTGGAGGGCAGCTTTAGAGTCGGAGACACCGATTACAAGACCGCGTTCACGCTTCTCAAGCGACATCTGCTTGGCTGGACAGCGGAAAGAGCCGCAAAAATCACCGGAGTTCCGATCAAGACCATACGCGATTTTGCGCTGGAGCACGGGCAAGCTGCAAGAATCGGTGCGGTCATTGAAGTTGATGGCAAGGTGCTGCCTTTGCGGCCGGCGGCAATTGAACTTAAGCGGGGCGTGAATGCCCACAAGAACTCCTATTTCAATTGCACCGCCGTCACCCTTATCAACGTGGTTCTTGGCGCGATGGATATCCCGGGCGGCGTGATGGGACTGAATACCCAGGGGCCATACGGCGCGTATAAAGTCTTTGCGGGTCTGGACGGCATCCTCGAAACCACCGTGGGCGGGCTGGCCGAATGCATCGGCTTTCACACGAATTACCCGCCCAATGAAGTGACGATACCTGATTCCGTGAATATGAAAGGATTATTCCCGGTTTCCGGATACTTGTCGGCTTTACCCCATTACGCGATGTCGGATCCGGCAAAGATCAAGCTTCCTTATCGTCCGAAGGCGCTGCTTGCGATCCGGACAAATTTCATCAAGAGCTACCACGATCCAAGAGCGATTGCCGATTATTTGAGCAAGCTGGAATTTATCGCTGCTTTCGCCAGACAGGTCGATGAAGTCGCCGAGTTTGCCGATATCGTTTTTCCGGAAGCTCATGATTACGAGCGGTACAGCTTGTTCCCAACAAACTTTCCTGCTGCATTTCAGACGCCGGGGCCGGGTGATTGGTACATGCAGATGAATCAACCAGTCGTTGATGCTCCCAAGGGTGTCAGGAATTGGATCGATGTGATGATCGAGCTGGCAGATCGCGTCGGCATTCTGCCGTTGCTGAATGAAAAGCTCAATGTTCATGCGGGTGGCCTCATGGCAGGCTGGGAACTGGAACACAACAAGAAATACACTGCGGAGGACATTTGTAAACGACAAGTCAATGGCTACGGTGCCGCCGCCGGCGTTAAAGACCCGTTGGGGGAATTGAATTCGGTCGGAAAACTCACCTTGTACAAGAAGACGCTTGACGAGTCCTATCCAGGCTACGCCATGACAGGGAGAATTCCACTCTACCCAGAACATTTCATCGATGTGGGCACAAAAGTAAAGGCACTCTGTGACCGTGAGGGTTTCGACTGGATTGATCCCAGTTGGTACAACCCCTTGCCCGAGTGGCGTCCATGTCCGGCGCATGAAGAGGTGAGCGACAAATACGACTTGTTCCTCGCCAACGGGAAAGCTGCGATCCTGCATCACTCCAATAATGCCTCGAATGCCTGGGTAGACGACGTGCTCAGTACCAAGCGGTACACACGATACGTCTTGCTCCACACGACAGAGGCCAGAAAACGCGGCCTCCAGGACGAGGACGACGTCTATGTGGAATCCAAAACCGGTCGGGTCAGGGGAAAACTACGGGTGACCGAATGCGTTCATCCCAAAGTTCTCGGAACTTTTGGCAATGGCGGGGGTTGGGCAAGGAATAGGCCAATCGCCCAGGGCAAGGGGGTTCACTCGAATTCATTGATTGCCTTTGACTGGAACATGTTCGACAGCATATCGGGACAGATCGATACCTGCGCACGTGTACGCATCTACAAGGCGGAGGACTAAGTCCATGAGAAATGCATCGATGGTAATCGACCTGGATCTGTGCATCGGTTGCGATGCTTGCACCATGGCTTGCAAAATCGAAAATGCAACGCCGCGGGAAATTTTCTACAGCAAGGTGCTCGAATACGAAACGGGACGGACCCCGGATGTCCTGCGCCTGAATCTTCCTGTCATGTGCAACCATTGCGACGACGCACCCTGTGTGAGCTCCTGCCCGACTAAGGCCTGTGCTTACGATGACGTTGATGCTGTGCGCATCGACGACAGAAAATGCATCGGTTGTCAGATCTGCGTTGTTGCCTGTCCCTATGGGGCAATTAGCTATACTGAAGAGGACAACTATTACTTCGAGGACACTCCGATTCCGTATATGGTCAAGGCGGACCGAAAAAAGATCGGAGTTTCCCAGAAATGCGATTTATGCGCCGATCGTCGTGCGGCTGGAAAGGAGCCTGCATGCGTCGAAGTTTGCCCTACGCTTTGCCGAATCTTCGGGTTTGGTGACGGCTCAGACGAAAAAATTAACGCACATCTGGATTCCGATCGCTGTTTTGAGCTGCTATCCGTCGCCGGCACAAAACCCAAAGTCCATTACTTGAGCCGTCACAAGAACAAACTCGTGAGTGGCTTGGGCTAAGCCAGCACAGGAGCCCCCCCAACTGACCGGGGGGATTTCTTGCTTAGGCGCTGGCGAGAGAAATAACTATGGGCTGTATCTGTGTAGTCGAGGCCTCAGTCCTCTGCATCATCTACAATCGCAGGCAGGTCTCTGGCTTTACTCATGGTTGATAATGCTGGCTAACGCAAGGAGGAGAGGAAGGTGACGATTTCCTGCGCCACACGATCCGGGTGGTCGTCGCAAACATAAGCGCCACCGGGTGTTTCGATGGCCTTTGCGTCGGGACGGGCCTTGATGGCGGCATCCCACCAGGGCCAGAGGATGTCGCCGCGTCCGCACATCATCATGATCGGACACTTGACCTGCTGGAAGTAGGCGGCGAAATCCTGGTTGAACACGGCGACATAGGCTTCATGCCAGCGTTCGCCTGCACGCAGGGTGTCGAGGCATTCGCGGTGGCACATTTCCAGTGAGGGCGGATTGTCGTCGGGACGCGGATCGAGGTGGGTGACCCGGTACCAGATTTTCATGTACTGGGTGCCATCCGCCTTGATCACCATCGGATCGATGGCCACCTTGAGCCACTCCTGGCGTTCAGCGGCGGTCAGCACCACCGGTCCGATCATCGACAGGCTGGCGACGCGCTCGGGCGCCACGGCCGCCATTTCGCAGCCGATGGCCGAACCCGTGTGGTGACCAAAAATGTGGAAACGCTTGATGCCGAGCTTGTCCAGCGCTTCCAGCAGGGTCTCGACGTAATAGCGGGTGGTGGGCGCCTTGGGCGGGAAGAAGGACTGGCCAAAGGCCGGCGTATCGGTGGCCACCATGCGGTATTTGCCGTCGAGACGCGCCATGATCTTCTCGAACATCGCCGATGAACTGGCGGTCTGGTGGAAGAAGACGATGGGGATGTCGCCCGGACCGTCGACATAACGATAGTGGAGCTGCCCGTCCTTGACGTCGACATAGGCTTTGCGGATTGTCATGAGTATCTCCTAAACGAGTGGGTTCAGCGCAGCCCGAGTGAGCCAGGATTCATCAGGCGCTGGGGATCGACAACGGTCTTGATGTCCTCAAGCAATTTCCAGGTGTTGGGATTGTTGCAGGCGTCCTTGAACGGATAGTACTTGCCGATCTGCAGATGGCAGGCGCCCAAATCAAAATACAACTGGCGCAGTTTCTCGCGCAACTTCAGGGCAGCCTCGCGCGCTTCGGGGTTTGCCGGAAGATTTTTCCATTTCTCGGCGAACTCGGGTTCAATCAAGCTCAGGCGGAATTCACCCAATTGATCCGGCCAGTAGAAACTTGGTTCGATGACAAACTCGCTGCCGGAAAAACAGGTCAGGTAAGAGCTGCGGATCTTGTATTTATCCATGATCGCCTTGTTGTCGCGCATGAATTTTTCAGTGGTTTCGCCGGCGGCAACACTCCGCGAAAGCGGAAAGAAGCCATGCACGGGAAGCCATATCTCGCCCTCCGAACCGAGCAACACAGTGCGAACGCTGGCGAATGGTTCCGCACGGAAAGCGATAGGTATCGAATTGTCCAGTTCCATGGCGCCGCTCGCCAGACAGATATCGCGGACTGCCACGAGTGAGCTGTTGGCGGCATTCTCGTCGATTGCATCCATGGTGATGTGCAACGAGTAATTGATGTCGCGCATGATTTTCTTGCCACCCGCGGCGACCTTGACCGTATTCTTGAGGCCTTCCATCAGGGAACCGCCAGACATGGCAATCTTCCCAAGCTTTGCCAAACCTTCTTTCAGGGTGAAACCCAATTTTTCGAAAGACCTGTTGTAGTAAGGATCAAAGCCGTAGCACTCGGCGGCAACGCGCAGACGGGCAATCTTGGTCTGAGCCGAGAGCATTTCAGCCAGCGTATCAAAGCCGAAGGAGGCGCAAATGGTGACCTTGGGCGATGTGATCAGGCGCAGCGTGGCATGTGCCTTGAAACCGAAAGCACCGGTATCGGCGGTGAAGATGCCGGTCAGGTCGGGACCGAAGTGCCGGTAAAAAGGATTGCTGTTGACGTGCGCGCCGGAGCCGGTAGTGACAATGTTGCCATCGGCCAAGACCACCTTGAGACCCAGCACGCTTTCGGCGGCGGTGTTGTAGACGCCGGAGCCAAGGAACAGGCTGTTTTGCGACAGGGCACCGCCCACTGTTGCATACTTGCCCGACAGCGGTCCGAAGTAGGGCGTACGCAAGCCTTTTGCCTGGAGGGCTTCATAGACGTCTTTCCAGGTGCAGCCGCACTCCACGGTGACATACATGTCTTCGGCGTTGAGTTCGATGATCTTGTTCATGCGCAACATGTCCACCAGCACCGAGCCGGCGCGCTCGGGCTCGTAGCCGCGCGTATAGGACATGCCGCCGCCACGTGCCACCACGGCAAAACCCGCGGCAGTAATCTTGCCCACGGCCTGGGAAAGTTCCTCGATATTGCCCGGACGGATCACCAGTTCGGCGATCTCGGCCGGCTGCCAGCTCAAGTCGCGCGAAAAAAATTCACGGTCTTTCTGACCATCCAGAACATTGCTGGCGCCAAGCAAGTCGCGCAGCTGTCCCGCCAGGGTCTTGGCCGTGGCGGCAATTGCAGTTTTATCCATCTGTGTTCTCCTAGGAGTGGAAGTTGAGTGATGCGTCTTTTTACGTCGCGCTGGTCGTTCAGTTTGATTGCCAGCAACTTGTTATGTGTGTCTTCAGGCTCATGCGATTTTTGCGGATCGTATCCGGGCGCGAGTCCCGGATCGAGCGGTCTGTGCCGCGGCGAGGTGATTGTTGTGAAAGCTTGAGCGGTACTATAATAGTACCAATGGTACCGATGTTAGCAAACAAAAATTTTGTTGGCAAGGTCTGAATTCAAGATGCAATTGCATAGGACATGTGACCGGGAATTGTCGCTGCGCAGCATTGCAGCTGCAGCCGAATGCGGAAATTCGGCAGCGTGTAAAATCGCGGTGTTTCTCCAAATACCCGAGCAGATTGAACAACCATGATCGTGAAAACAAAGACAGTGGAATCGGAACTTGACGATGGCCGCCGCGACATCCTGCTGCGGCAACTGGAGTCAATCTTTGTGCTCGAAGGCTATCGGCGATCCACCATGGCCGACCTGGCAATGCGCTTGCGTTGCTCCAAGCGGGCGTTGTATCAGCTGGCGCCGTCGAAGGAAGATTTGTTCCTGATCGTGGTGCAGCAGGTCATGGATGAAATCTGGCGCCTGGGGCTGGAAGCCGAATCTCAGACGGAGCAGGTGCAGGATCGGATCCACAGCTACGTGACGGCTGCCATTGTGCCGTGCAAACGCTGGAGTCCGGTGTTTCTTTCCGATGTCGAGAGCATGCCGGAAGCCCATGCGATTCTTGAGAAGCATCTCCGAGACCGCATGGAGCGTTTGGAGAAGATGGTGCGTGAAGGCATCCGGCTGGGGGCATTCCGCAAGACCAGCCCCAAGCTGGTGGCCGAAATCATCATCGTTTCGGCATCGCGCTTCTGCTCACCGACCTTCCTGGAGCAGTCGAAGCTGGACCTCGCCTCTGCCGTCGAGGACATGTGCGACTTGCTCTGGAATGGCCTGCTGCATCCCGTCGAGATTGCCAGCGAGGAAAGAAAGAAGCTGCGTCGCTGAATCGTTTCGCGCTGTCAGCTAGCGTCCCCTGCGGGCAGGCGCTGCAACTTCCGCCACAAGGTGGCGCGTGAAATCCCCAAAGCCTTGGCCGCCTGGGCGCGGTTGCCGTGATAGGCGCTGAGCATGGCGCGGATCATTTCTTCTTCACTGGCGCGCATGCTCTGCTGCAGTTGCAACGGCGGAGCCGGGGCGACGCCCGGCTCAACCTGGAGGGAAAACAGTTCAGGCACCACCAGGCGCAGGTTTTCGGCACTGCCGATGGTCTCGAGCCTTTCCGGCGCTTCGCTGCATGCACATACCGCCAGGCGTTCCAGCACGTTTTCCATTTCGCGGATATTGCCGGGCCAGGGATAGCGCGTGAGCATGGTCAGCAGCGGTGTCACGATTTCCTCGGCGCTGTGCGCGGTGCTGAATTGCTTGAGGGTTTTCCCGAGGATGAACAGTGCCAGCTGGGGAATATCGATCTGTCGTTCGCGCAGCGGCGGCAGATGCAGGTGGCAAACGTTGAGGCGGTAATACAGGTCGCCGCGGAAGCGTCCGATGGCAACATCCTTCTGCAGTTCGCGGTTGGTAGCGGCGATCACGCGAATGTCGATAGCGATCGGTTCTCCGCCGCCGATATGGACCACCTCCCTTTCCTGGAGCACCCGCAGCAGGCGGGTTTGCAAAGGCATGGGCATATCGCCGATTTCGTCGAGGAATACCGTGCCGCCATTGGCGATTTCAAACAGGCCCGGTTTGCCTCCTTTTTTCGATCCGGTGAAGGCGCCCTCCTCGAAGCCGAACAATTCGCTTTCCAGCAGGGACTCGGGCAGCGCCGCGCAATTGATCGCGACAAAAGGACCGCCGTGGCGGCGGCTGGCATTGTGAATGCCTTGTGCGAACAATTCCTTGCCCGTGCCGCTTTCGCCAGTGATCAGGACGGTTGAATCCACCGTGGCATATTGTGCGGCAAGCAGGCGCATGTTCTTGATGGCAGGGCTTTCGCCCACGATGTGCTCGAGACGGTAGCGCGCCACGTGCTGTTGTTTGCCGTGGCGGTATCCCGTTGCAGCCGGGGCGGTCTGCGTCTGTCTCGAGCAGACAAAGGTGCTGCCGCCTTCCCGTCCGCCGTCATGCAGGGGGAAGCGCGAAACCAGGATGTACCTGTTGCGGATGCGGCACACTTGCGGCGTCGCCTCGTCTTCATGGCGCATCAGCGGGATTGCCGACAGGCTGGCACAAGCGTGCGCCAGCATTCTGCCGACCGTTGATTCCGGCGGCACGCCGAGCATGGTCGCCATGGCCGGATTAATCGAGACGATGCGGTCGCGGGCGTCGATACTCATGATGCCATCGGACAAGTGGCGCGTCAGCAGTGCCAGTCTTTCCTGGCGCACATCGTCGGTGCGCCGCTGCAGAATTAGCGCAATGGCGTTTTCGAGGCAGACGCGTATCGTGTTCTGGGAGCAGCCCATGAAAGAGCGCAACCCTGCCTTTTCCGCAAGCTCGATGGCAATCGAGTCGCCAATGACCACAGTGTCCGGCTCGGTAGCGCAGGTCCGCATCAGGTTCCTGGCTTCGTCGAGATTGCGAAAGGAATGCTGAGTGAAAGTCGGGTTGAACAACGATCGCGTCTCATCGAGTTCGGCGAAGCACGCTCTGTTCATCACGATTCTTATCGGTCCGGCGACAGGCTGAATCGCAATCAGGGCGTGCATTACGTCGGTTAGCGAGGGCTGAATGGAAATCATCGGTGCGCCCAGTACCTCTTCGCAGGATGCCTCGATCAAATCTGAACCGAGCAGCACGTGAGTATCCTTGAGCAGAGACAATTCATGCGCTATGTCGGGGAGCCGGTCGAGCGGCTTGGAAACGATGCGGATATCCAGCTTGGTGGCGTAGTGCGGGATCACGCTGCGCACCAGGGCCTCCAGGCGATCATGGATGACGAAGGTGACGATGGGCAGCTTGCCATCGTCGCGCCAGATGTGAGTTTCGGTCAAAATTTCCTTGAACATCGGTCTTCCTCCGGGATTCTCGCCCGAACCGTCTCGGTAACGTCAAAATATTGAGACAATTGTATCAATTATGAAACAAGAATGGATCACCTCAGTTTTCGGATTCTGCCTCAACTTTCTCGAAGTCACTGAATTCGCTACCCCAACCCGGTTGTTGCGACGCGCCAATTTTTTTTGTATTGAGGTGGCCCGCAATTTGCTAATTTGGGTACTATTGGTACTAAAATAGTACCGATGGTCCAAGAAAAAACAACGGCAGGATATCAAAGGAGAGATCATGACGAGCTACGAAATCCTCGAGGAGTACGTCGAGTCGCAGAGACAGGACATTGAGCAGGGGCGTCCGGTGGTTGTTGAAATCCGCGACATCGAAACTTTTGAAAGGCTGGTGGTCAAGGCGCAGATCGGCACACCGTCGCAGCCGATTGCCGGCGGAGATCATCTGGTTGTGAAGAATCTGGCCGAGAACGTTGTCTCAGATGCCTGGACCATCAAGGTGCTTGAGGAACTCGATCCTGAGGCGGTCAGCATCCGTCCGCAATCGGCTTACCGCAAGAGCGCACCCGACGGAGCATAACTCGGTGCGAAGTTTGGTGTGCGATCAGATTTCACTGGTCGATCAGTTGCAAATTCATTCATTGGCAAAGTTTTTCTAGGGGGAGTTATGGCGCATTATGACTTGAGGGAATACCTCGAGAAGTTGGACAAGGCAAAAGAATTTCGCCGCCACGCCGGAGCGGTCGACACCAAATTCGAAGCGGGGGCGATCATCCAGCGCCTCGCCGAGCAAGGTGGTCCGGCAATACAATTCACGCAGGTGTCAGGCGGCCCGGATGGCGCCACCCTGGTGGGCGGGACGATGAATCGCGGGTCGCGGCAGACCTGGGCGAAAGTCGCCCACACCCTCGAGATGGATCCGCTCACAAATTACCATGCCCTGCTCGAGGAAGTCGTCAAGCGCATGGATTCGACAGTCAAGCCGATGCAGGTGCGCAACGGTCCCTGCAAGGAAAATGTCCTGCGCGGTGCGGACATCAATCTGGAAAAAATGCTGGCGCCGTGGATCCATGGCGATGACGGCGGACGCTGCATGTCATCCTGGGGTTTCGTCGTGGTGCAGGAGCCGGGCAGCAATTACCTCGTCTGGGATATCGTGCCGCACCTGGTGCATGGTCCCAAGGAACTGGCGGCAGCGATCCATTCGGACAGCGCACTGGGCAAGGTGTTTGCCCGCTACCAGGCGACCGGGACGCCGATGCCTTTCGCGATCGTTCTGGGCGGCTCGCCGGTGGCGGCCCTGGCCGCTGTGTTCAACCGTCGCCGCAGCGGTTCTTCGTCGGCAGATGTCGCCGGCGGGCTACAGCGCAACCCGATGCAACTGGTCAAGTGCGAGGAGTCGGAGCTGCTGGTTCCGGCGACCGCCGAGATGGTCATCGAAGGCGTGGTTTCCCCGACGCGCATGGCCAGCATCGGCTCTTTCCCTGGCTCGTTCGGCTATGTCACCGATCGCACGGCAACTGCCCCGATCTGGGAAGTTACCGTGATTACCCATCGCAACAAGCCGATTCTGCCGTTCGCGACCTGGGGCGTGCCGATCACTGAAATCCATCTCGCCCGCAGCCTCGATTGCGACATCCAGCTGAAGCAGGAATTCATCAAGCGCGGCACGCCGGCAACCGGCGTTTATACCCCACCCTGGCTGGCCGGCAGCGCCGTAGCGATTGGCACCAAGGTACCTTTCACGGCCTTCTCCCAGTCTATTGCCGGCATCGTGCGGGCGACCGAGGCGACCAAGAACATTCCCTATGTCCTGGTGTTCGATGACGACATCGATGTCACCAATCCGATCTCGATGTTCCATGCGCTGGTCACCAAGTGCCGGCCGGGTCGCGATACCTGGCAGATCCAAAATACCTGCGGCGCGCACGACGCACCTTATCTCGACGCCGAATCGCGGGCGCTGGGCAAGGGCGCGGCCCTGATCTTCGACTGCACCTGGCCGCTCGACTGGGATCGCAGCATCGCCGTCCCGCCCCGGGTTTCTTTTGACCAGTGCTATCCCAAGGATTTGCAGGAAAAGATCCTGGCCGCCTGGAGCACCGAGTTGGGATTCCCGAAAGAATCGGAGCGCCCCGCGGCGTCGGTTTGATCAATCCCGCTTCTATGCATCGAACATAGTTTGGAGACACGATAATGGCTTATCCGTATCACGATTTGCGCGAGTTCATGGAGGCCTGCGACAAGGCAGGCGAGATGGTCACCATCGATCGCGAGGTGGATTGGAATCTCGAGGCCGGCGCCATTGCACGCCGCATTACTGAAATTGGCGCACCGATGGCTTTCATGCCGAAAGTACGCGGTTGCAACGAAGGATTTTCAATTCTGGCTTCCCCCATCAGCAAGGGCTGGCGCGGCGATTTTTCGCGCGTGGCGATTGCCCTGGGCATGGATCCCGACACCTCTTTCCAGAAGCTGATGGATGAATTCATCAGCCGGATGAAAAGCCCGATCCGGCCGCTGCAGGTGGCCAACGGCCCCTGCAAGGAGAACATCCTCAAGGGCGCCGACATCAATCTGTTCAAGTTTCCCGCGCCGTATCTGCATGAAGGCGATGGCGGCCGCTACATCGACACCTTCGGCGTGACCGCCTGCAAGGACCCGGACAGCGCCTGGGTCAACTGGGGCGTCTACCGCCACATGATCCACCGCAAGACCATCATGGGCGGGATCGTCAACCCGTTCCAGCACATCGGCATGATTTATTACCAAAAGTACGAAGCGCACAACAAGCCGATGCCCTTCTCGATTTTCTTCGGTGGCTGCCCATCGGGCGCCATGGTTGGCTCGATGAACATCCCGGCCGGTGTCAGCGAAGCCGAAATCGCCGGCGGCCTGCGCCGTGCACCCTTGCATTTGGTCAAGTGCGAAACCAACGACCTGCTGGTGCCGGCAACCGCCGAAATCGTCATCGAAGGCGTCGTGCGTCCCTACGAGCGCTGGGATGAAGGCCCCTTTGGCGAGGCCACCGGCTACCGCGCCAGCCCACGTATGCCGCGGCCGGTGTTCCGCGTCGAATGCGTCACTCACCGCAACAATCCGATCATGCCGATCAGTTGCCCGGGCGTGGAACTCGACGAGTGCGAAATTCTCTTCGGCGTGTTCAGCTTGACCGCCGGCATGGAGCGCGAACTGCGCACTTCGGGCCTGCCGGTCCGCAGCGTGATCGCGCCGCCCGGCCTTAAGTTCGCCCTGCTGCTGGTGTCCGTGGAAAAAGGACATCAGGGCATCGCTGACCAGGTGGTGAGCGTGATCCGTTCTTCCAAGATGGGTGTTTTCTTCCAGTACGTGATGGTTACTGACGAGCCGGTCGATGTCACCAACCTGCCGGAAACATTGCATGCCGCCTTGTGCAAGACGCATCCCATACATGGTGTGCAGATCATGGCGCTGGCGCCGGGCCACCCGCTGATCCCCTTCTCCGATCTGCATGACAAGATGCATTCGCGCGGCGCCTCGCTGACGCTGGATGCCACCACGCCGAAAGACTGGCTGGTGAAAGACGTGGCGCCCAAGCGGGTTTCCTTCAAGGAATCCTATTCCCAGGAGATCCAGAACAAGGTGAATGCCAAGTGGGCCGAATACGGCGTCGTCACAGGCTGACGGGCTGAAGAACAGGTTAACCAACTCAACAAATCATTAGCGGGACTGGAGCAATCAATGAATCAACATTCAGCGGATACTTTTGAAATTCTGAAAATGAACGTAGACAACTCATGCGATTTCGTCTGCGAATCGTGCGAGCGCTACTTCGGCTGCACCTTGCCCGAAAAAATCGATCTGGCCGATCATGGCCGGATGGACATTGCTGCCGCCAAGATGTCCGGCATCAAGAACAAGATCTGCGT
>JBAYVV010000003.1:0-65096 GCA_041674465.1 Sterolibacterium sp. | reverse complement strand
TTGCCAGTCGCCAGATTGGGGAAATGCTCGGTGATCTCGACGGCAGTCGTCTCATCCCTGAACTCACCAGCCTGCTGAGCGGCAATCGCTTTCTGATGTGATTCGACAGCGAATTGATCTTGGGCTTCCCGGCTGATTTTCCATTGCTGGGACACTTTTTCGGCAGTCAACCCCATGCCATAAGCCATGCCGATATTTTCGTCCTTGAAAATATTCATGTTCATCGATGGGTGATGTCCCATCATCGGTACCATCGACATGGATTCGACACCGGCAGCAATCATCACATCCGCCTGGCCGACCCTGATCCGGTCGGCAGCCATGGCGATGGCCGTGATGCCGGAAGCGCAGTAACGATTGATGGTGACGCCTCCCACTGATTTCGGCAGGCCGGCCAGAAGCACCGCCATGCG
This sequence comes from Sterolibacterium sp., assembly GCA_041674465.1. Taxonomy (GTDB): domain Bacteria; phylum Pseudomonadota; class Gammaproteobacteria; order Burkholderiales; family Rhodocyclaceae; genus JACRAR01. The sequence goes on along the minus strand of JBAYVV010000003.1, from coordinate 64,683 downwards.
TGCCAGGTTGAGTCCCTGTTCGGCTTCCGGAAAGGAACAGCCGACCACCGCATCTTCAATTAGTTGTGGGTCAAGCTGGGGGACCTGGGACAGAGCAGACTGCAGGGCACGCACCAGCAGATCGTCCGGACGGACATTTTTGAACATGCCGCGTGGCGCTTTGCCGATAGGCGTGCGGGTGGCGGCGACGATGTAAGCATCTTGCACTTGTTGGCTCATTGAGGTTCTCCTGATCCTTGCGCGTCTGTATTAATTGCGAACGGGTTTGCCGGTCTGCATCATGCCCATGATGCGTTCCTGGGTCTTGGGATGTGTCAGCAATTCCATGAAGGCCTTGCGTTCCAGATCCAGCAGCCATTGCTCATCGACCAGACTGCCGGGTTCCACATTTCCACCGGAAACAATCTCCGCGATCATGCTTGCCAGTTTGAAGTCGTGAGCGGAAATGAAGCCGCCGTCGCGCATGTTGACGAGTTGCGCCATGATCGTGGCCATGGCGTAGCGGCCAGCAACTGGGATCAATGAAGGCAGAGGCGGGCGGTAGCCGCTTTCAAACATCGCACGGGCTTCAACTTTCGCAACATGCAGCAGTTCATAGGGATTGAAGACGATGACGTCATTCGCGCCAAGATAGCCCATTTTCCTGGCTTCGAGCGCAGACTTGGAAACCGCTGCGGTCGCGGCATTCATGAAGTAATTCTTGAGGAACTGCAGCAGATCGTTGCCCCTGGCATCGGTTGCTGCACGGACAGTGGCTTCCTTGAGTCCGCCGCCGGCCGGAATCAGACCGACGCCAACTTCCACCAGGCCAATGTATGATTCAATCGCCGCGACTCGCTTGGCGGCATGCATCATGAGTTCGCAGCCACCGCCCAGTGCCAGACCGGCGATTGCTGCAACGATAGGCACATTGGCGTACTTCATCGCCTGATGCGCCTGCTGCAATTTGGCGACTTCAGGTTCGATCGCCTTGACACCACCTGACATGAACAGCGGCAGCATCGATTGCAGGTCAGCTCCGGCAGAGAATGCGCCGCCTTCAGCGGCATCTGCGCTCCATATCACCAACCCCTGGTAATTATTCTCGGCCTCCTTGATCGCCCGCGCCAGGCCGGCGATGACGCCCGGTCCGATAACATGCAGCTTGGTTTTCAGCGAAAGAATCAATACCCTGTCGTTCTGATGCCAGATGCGTACGGATTCATCCTCGGATACCGTAGTGCCCGCCGTGGCACCATCGACGGTCGTTGATCCCAGAACGGGGGCACGGAAGGGCTGACGTTGATAAACCGGCAGCACTGAGCGTGGCACATAGGCATTTCGCGCAGGTGAATAGGCGCCTTCCTCTCGATGCACGCCTTCGCGTCCATCGAATACCCATGCCGGCAGAGCAGCGTTGGATAGTGCCTTGCCCGCTTCGATATCCTCCTTGACCCAATTGGCAACCTGTTGCCAGCCAGCTGCCTGCCAGGTTTCAAAAGGCCCCAGCTTCCAGCCAAATCCCCAGCGCATGGCGAAATCAACATCGACTGCGCTGTCGGCAATGCTGGCCAGATGCACGGCGATGTAATGAAATGCATCGCGGAAGATTGCCCAAAGAAACTGAGCCTGCGGATTGGTTGACTCGCGCAAGCTCTTCATGCGCTTGGCCGGATCCTTTTCCTTCAAGATGCGTGCGACCAGTTCATCCGCCTTGCCGCCGCCTGCAACATAGTTTCCGGTAGAGAAATCGAGGCGCTGAATGTCCTTGCCGACCTTCTTGTAGAACCCAGCCCCGGTCTTTTGCCCCAGTGCTCCTGCCGTCACCAGTTTTGTCAGGACATCTGGAGTTTGATAAACGGCGAAGAAGGGATCGTCTCGCAAAGTATCCTGCATGGTCTTGATGACGTGGGCCATGGTATCCAGACCGACGACGTCGGCAGTGCGGAATGTACCCGACTTGGCGCGGCCGAGCTTGGCTCCGGTCAGATCATCCACGACGTCGCAGGACAGTCCGAATTGTTGCGCTTCGTGGATGATGGCCAGCATGCCGAAAATGCCGACACGATTGGCAATGAAATTGGGCGTGTCTTTGGCTCGCACAACCCCTTTGCCCAGCGTTGTAGTTAGAAAAGTTTCGAGCTGGTCGAGAACTTCGGGACGTGTGGTTGTGGTTGCAATCAGTTCGACCAGATGCATGTAGCGCGGCGGGTTGAAAAAATGCACGCCACAGAAACGTGCTTTCAGACCCGCATCGAACCCATCAGAGAGCGCGTTGATCGACAACCCGGAAGTATTTGAGGCGAAGATGGCATTGGGAGCGATATGCTTCGCCACTTTCTGGTAAAGCGCATGTTTCCAGTCCATGCGCTCTGCGATTGCCTCGATAATCAAGTCGCAGCTCTCCAGCAAGTCGAGATGGTCTTCATAGTTGGCGACTTCAATCAGACTGGCCTGATCCTTGTCACCCAGCGGGGCCGGATTCAATTTCTTCAGATTCTCTACCGCTCGCTGCACGATGCCGTTCTTGGAGCCTTCCTGTGAGGGCAGGTCGAACAAGACCACAGGCACTTTTGCGTTGATGCAATGGGCGGCAATCTGTGCTCCCATGACTCCGGCGCCGAGCACGCCGACTTTTCTGACGATGAAATTGCTCACGATAGTCCTTTCCTTTAGAACAGTTCAGCTTCGAGATCGAGTAAATTCGCTGCACCCGAACGTGCCTGGCGGATCAGCATGGCGGTTTCCGGCAGCAAGCGGGCAAAATAGAAGCGGGCAGTGGCGAGCTTGGCTTTGTAAAAGGTATCGCCGGAGTCCAGCTTCTCCAGTGCAATCTTGGCCATGCGGGCAAAGAAGTAAGCGTAGACCAAATGTCCCAGTAACCGCAGATAAGGAACGGCAGCGGCGCCGACCTCATCCTTGTTCTGGAAGGCTTTCAAGCCGATTTCCATGGTCAGTTTGGTGACTTTCTCGCCCAGTTCCGCTAGGGGGGTGATGAATTCGCTCATGGCTTCGGAGGTGCCGTTTTCTTCAACGAAATCCTTGACCAATGCGCCAAATTTACGCAGCTTCGCACCGTTGTCCAGCAGAATTTTTCGTCCCAGCAGGTCGAGGGACTGGATGGTGTTGGTGCCTTCGTAAATCATGTTGATGCGGGCGTCGCGGACGTATTGCTCCATCCCCCATTCGGAGATGAAGCCATGCCCGCCGTATACCTGCATCGCTTCTGAAGTCGCAATCCAGCCGTTGTCGGTGATGAAGGCTTTGACGACGGGGGTGAGCAATACGACCAGATCGGCCGCTTCCTGACGCACGGATTCGTCCGGGTGATGGAGTTCCCTGTCAATCTGCAAGGCGATGAAGGAGCAGAAGGCTCGACCAGCTTCCGCGTAAGCCTTGGCAGTAAGCAGCATGCGCCGCACATCGGGATGAACGATGATCGGATCGGCTGCTTGATCCGGCGCCTTGGTACCGGAGAGACTGCGCATCTGAATGCGTTCCTTGGCATAAACCAAAGCATTCTGGTACGCCACTTCGGTCAGCCCCAAGGATTGCATGCCGACACCAAGGCGAGCTGCGTTCATCATCACGAACATGGCATTCAGGCCTTTGTTCGGTTGTCCGATGATCCAGCCGGTCGCGTCGTCAAGATTCATCTGGCAGGTCGAGTTGCCATGGATACCCATTTTTTCCTCGATGGCGCCGCAGGTTATGCCGTTGCGCTGCCCCGGGTTGCCATCGGCATCGGGAATGAATTTTGGAACCAGGAACAGGGAAATGCCTTTGGTTCCCGGAGGTGCATCGGGGAGGCGCGCGAGTACCAGATGCAGGATATTGGCCGACATGTCATGCTCGCCGGCGGAAATGAAAATTTTGCTGCCGGTAATCTTGTAGGTTCCACCAGGCTGAGGAAAAGCTTTGCTGCGTAGCAGGCCCAAGTCTGTGCCGCAGTGCGCTTCGGTGAGGCACATGGTACCGGTCCACTCGCCGGAAACCAGTTTCGGCAGATAGAGCCTTTTCTGCTCCTCGGTGCCGTGAGCGTGCAGGCATTCATAAGCACCATGGGAAAGCCCGGGGTACATGTACCAGGCCTGGTTGGCCGAGTTCAGCATCTCGGAAAGGGAGTTATACAGAACGACAGGCAAACCCTGCCCGCCATATTCCGGATCGCAAGCCAGCGCGGGCCAGCCGGCTTCGATGAATTGCCGGTAGGCCTCCTTGAAGCCTGTTGGCGTGGTGACTGCATGTGTTACCTGGTCGAGGCGGCAGCCCTCGCGATCGCCGATACGGTTGAGAGGAAACAACACCTTGGAAGTGAATTTGGCACCCTCTTCAAGTACCTGATTCATGATCTCGGCATCGACATCGGCGTGCCTGGGCAATTGCTTTAATTCGTTTTCGACGTTGAGCAGTTCATGCAGCACGAATTGCATGTCGCGTAATGGCGCATTGTATTGACCCATGATTTCCCCAGGCTAGGTTGATTGAACAGCTACACTCTCTGTAGCCGAGTTTTTGCGGATGTTTTTCTTGGCACTCGTTCTGCCGGCAACTTTCCCTGCTTTGGTTGGCAAGTTTGGTAAGTTTGGCAAGGGAGCCCGCAACCCACCCAGCAGGAAACTCATGAGTCGCTCACAAAGTGCCTCGGTATTACTATCGTCGATGCTGTCCTTATCGACGATATTCAGGGCATCAGCGCCTGAAATGGCGTAAGAAATGGCGCCTAGCATGAAATGAAATCGCCACAGAATTTCTTCTCGGGGCACCTCGGGAAGCGAGAGAAACAAAGCCTCCTTGAACCGATCGGTCACAGCAGCATATTCCTCGGCCAGAAAGCTGCGGGTAAATTCAGATGGTTGGGTGTAGGTTCGACCGAGCAGGCGCATGAAGCCGCTGCCACCATTATTCTGATCTGCAGCCATTTTCAGCGCCACGCCGAAAAAGGCCTGGAGAATTTGGCTGGGCTTCAGCGGCTTACCGGCTGCTTCGGCCTCCAGGCGATCGAGTTCTTGCAACCGCTGATCGTTGAGCCAACTGAGACGACGCCGAAAAACCTCGTGAATCAATGCATCCTTTGAGCCAAAGTGGTAATTGACCGCGGCTAGATTGACTCCTGCCTTGCCGGTGATCAGGCGAAGCGATGCGGATTCAAAGCCGCTATCGACAAACAAGGCTTCAGCGGCATCAAGGATGCGGAGGCGTGTATCAGCTTCAGACATGGAAGTAAACGGTCGTTTCAAACAAGTGTTTGAATATTTGACCAGCCCTGCGCCATGCTGTCAACCACTTTTCACGTGTTTCCTGTGTCAGGTTTTACGGGAGTCACGCAGAGTGTCAAACTGCCTTCCTGGGATAGGGCGCGGATGCTCATGAGATCAGGACTGCCGCAACCGGTGTTTCCGGGTTCCTGCACAAACCCTTGTCGACGAAAATGATCGAGGCGTTGGCATCGGTTTGCTCGGCTGGTATGGCACGAAGGCCTGGCTGAAGCAATAAGTCTAAACGGCTGCAGTAACACTTGATAAAATACGCCAAGTTCTGCAGGGAGTGATTCCCAGGCAGTTTTTGATCGTTTCAGTTAGCCAGGAAATTCATCCGGGACAGGACAAATGAGCGCCAGGATATTAGTCGTTGACGACGAAGACATCGTCATTCAGTGTTGCCTTCGCATACTCAAGGAAGGCAACTATCAGGTCGAGTATGTTAAAAGTGGCTTGGAAGCAGTGAAAAAAGTCGAGACATCCCATTTTGACCTGATCATTCTGGACTTCATGATGCCCAAGATGGATGGGATGGAAGTCCTTAAGCGAGTGAGGGAAACGCAGCCCGGAATAAAAGTCATCATGGTTACCGGCCTCGATCAGACGCAAACCGCGCAACGTGCAAAAGACCTCGGGGCGTTTGCCTATCTACCCAAGCCTTTTGATCCAGACGATCTCAAGCAGATGGTGGAACGCGCCATGGTTGAGCCTCAAGCGCACTGATCATTTGACAAAGCTGGCAAATAGCTGCGGGTCGAAGCCGGCCAGCAACTGCGTGCCCGTGTCGACTAAAGGGCGCTTGATCAGGCTGGGATACTCCAGCATCAGCGCCACTGCCTGATTTTGAGTGGTAAGGCTCTGCTGCGCCGGAGTCAATTTGCGCCATGTAGTGCCGCGCGTGTTCAGTAAGGATTTCCAGCCCAGGTTTTGACACCAGCGCAGCAGCAGTGCTCTTTCTATGCCCAGCTTCTTGTAATCGTGGAAGTCGAACTCAACGCCATGTGCTGCACACCAGTCAAAAGTTTTCTTCATCGTGGTGCAATTCTTGATGCCATAGACGGTCACCATGGTTTCAGCTCCATAAAGGTTTAACGGTCCATTTCAGGTTGAGAACTCTGATCTATATTGTGGAGATTCTGCGGCGCATGATCGTTGCCCAGATGAGGCCGCCTACGCCAAGACTCCCATAGGCCATACCCCATGCCCAGCGGTTGGTGTGCCCGCCGCTGATGTCGAGTATTGCGCCAAAGACCAGCGGCGCCAAAAAGCCGGAGCCAAATCCCAGCAAGGAATACAGAGCCATCACCGCGCCGCGCTGCGCAAGAGGCGTGGCTGCAACCAATCCTGCCGTGAGCGTTGCCGAATCCGCCAACACGCCGGTGTAATGCAAAGCCAACATGCAGAGCATCAACCACCATGGCCAAGCCGCCGAAAAACCGGCTACCCAGCACAGCGCGCCTGAGATCAGCATAATCGCGCATATCCATCGATAACGACCGATACGCTCAGCAACTTCGTTGCCAAGGATGCTCGCGGGTAATCCAAGCAGATTGATCAATGCCGCAGCCTCTGTCGGCGAAATTTTGGCTTGCTGGGATTCGGAGACAAAATAGGCAAAGGTGATGAAGGCGACCATCCAGGAGCGCAATCCGAATAATTCCCAGCAATGCGCTGCATACCCGAAAATGAACGGACGAATTTCCTTCTGAGCCAGGACTGGGGCAAAACGAGGCCACCAGGGTGCGTGTCGGCTGTATTGGGTTTGCCGGGAAGGTAGACCAAACAGCAGGATCAGGCCGGCCAGCACGGGACCCAGCGAGAGCACAGCAATGGAAATTTGCCAGGATACGTGATTGCCGAGCCAACCGGCAGCAAGCAGAGAGAGACTTGTGCCGATACCAAAAGTTGCCGTATAGAAAGCGATATAGCGCGCTTGTCGAACGTCGTTGGTGCGGTCTGTGAGCGCCTTGAGACCCGGCATGTAGGTTCCTGCCAGCCCCGCGCCCGTCAGAGCCTGAAATAATGCGGCAGAAATCAGTCCATCCGCAAACAAGGCAAATCCGGCCGTTCCGAACGCAGCCAGAGCACAGGAGAATACGAATACATTGCGGGCATCGAGCCGGTCAGTGATGCCTGACAGGAAAGGCACAGCCAGCATGTAGCCAAAAAAAAATGAACCGCCGACGAATCCTGCCTGTGTATCGTTGAACTGCCAAACCTCGCGCAATACGGGCAGAAAGGCTGGGTAGGCGGCAAAGCCGGTCATGCTCAGCGTTTCCGCCAGGCACAGCAGGAAGACGATGCGGCTTGCAGTCAAGATACCGGATCAGGCTTCGTCAGGAGCGCGGGCGTTGATGCTCAGCGCGTGGATCTCGGATTTCATCAAGGTACCAAGTGCGGTATAGACCAAGCGATGCCGCTGCATCGTGTTGAGACCCGCGAAACGCCGGGAAACGATGGTCAGGCGATAGTGGCCGCCGCCATCCTTTGCGCCTGCATGGCCTGCGTGCAGAGCGCTGTCATCAGCAATCTCGACTTGCTCTGGCCCCAGGCTGGCTAGACTCTGACGGATTTTTTCAATGGCATTCATTGCGGAAATACCTGCCGGAACGGGCGCACCCAAGTACTGGCAAAAACACCGGTGGCGACATAAGGGTCGGCTTCAAGCCAGCCTTGTGCTGTCTCGAGAGAATCAAATTCGGCAACGATCACGCTGCCAGTGAATCCTGCCGGACCGGGATCCGGTGCATCGATTGCTGGCAACGGCCCCGCGAGCAATAGTCTTCCTTCGGTTTGCAGCAGTTGCAGGCGTTCAAGGTGCGCCGGGCGCGCAGCGAGGCGTTGCTGCAGGCTGTCATGTTTATCTTCGCCGAACAAAACATACAGCATGGCTATTTTTCCTCGATGTATTTCGCCAGGAAGATACTTTGCACGACGATGAAGATGAGCATCAAGCCCATGCTGCCGAAGAGCTTGAAATTGACCCATACGGCTGTTGAAAAATCGAAAGCGAAGGCAACCAGGAGGTTCAGGACGCCCATCAGCGCGAAAAAAAACGTCCAGGCGAGGTTGAGCTTTTGCCAAAGAGGATCGGGCAACTGCACCTGTACTTCAAGCATGCCGCGGATCAGGTTTTTTTTCAGGATGGTGGCGGAGAACAGCAATACGCAGGCAAATACCCAGTACAGAACGGTAGGTTTCCATTTGATGAAGGTTTCGTCGTGGAATATCAGCGTCAGGCTGCCAAAGAAAGCCACCAGGACGAGGCTGATCCAGAGCATCTTGTCCACTTTGCCATGGCGGAGCCAGACCCAGCCGATCTGCATTGCGGTCGCCAGTATGACCACCAGTGTCGCGAGCAAAATCGGCGCCTGTTGAAGGCTGACGGTCGCATCCAGTCCGATGGCGCCAAGGATCGGAATGATTAGGTCAGCGGCAGCCTGGGGTCTGCCCTCCGCAATCTTGAAGGAGGCAAAAAACAGGATGACGGGGAAAAGGTCAAAGAGAAACTTCATCGGGAAATTATACAGGCTACTTTTTTTCCAGCTTGAGGGAAGCGGAATTGATGCAGTAACGCAGACCATCTGGACCCGGGCCATCAGGAAAAACGTGGCCAAGATGGGCATCACAGCTGCTGCAAAGTACTTCTGTGCGTCGCATGCCATGACTAAGGTCTACTGACTCAACGATATGTGACGTTTCTTGAGGTGCAGTGAAACTCGGCCAGCCGCAGCCGGAATCAAATTTCCGTGTCGAGTCAAACAGCGGCGTACCACAGCAGACGCAAACGAACACCCCGGGATCGTGACAGTCCCAGTACTTGCCGGTGAAGGCAGGCTCGGTGCCTTTCTCTCGTGTCACATGATATTGCTGTGGCGTGAGAAGGCTCTGCCATTCGCTAGCGGACTTGATAATCTTTTGACTCATAGATTCTCCAAGGCTGAAAGTATAATCGCTCGGGTGAGAATTTTCCTTGAGAGCAGAATTTGTAGCCTGCTGCATCTCTTTTCTGCTGCGGCAGAGGGAGATATGCAATGCGTGTGATCGTGCTGGGTGCCGGAGTCGTTGGGGTGACGACTGCGTGGTACCTGAGTGAAGCCGGCCATGCAGTCACCGTCATCGACCGGCAGCCAGCACCAGCTCAGGAAACCAGTTTTGCCAATGGCGGCCAGATTTCCGTCAGCCATGCCGAACCCTGGGCCAACCCATCTGCCCCATTGAAAGTACTGGAATGGCTCGGGCGGGAGGACGCACCCTTGCTTTGGCGCTGGCGTGCCGACTTGCGGCAATGGCTTTGGGGATTGCGCTTTCTGCGTGAGTGCATGCCGGGCAGGACCCGCACCAACATTGCTGCCATCTTGCGCCTTGCATTGTATAGCCGCGCCAGCCTGCGGGCATTGCGCCAGTCCACCGGGATTAACTACGATCATCTCGAACGCGGCATTCTGCATCTTTATTTTGACGGGCAAGAATTTGCGCATGCTGCCAGACAGGCAGAGCTGATGCGGGAATTCGGTTGCGAGCGCATCATCAAAAACGCCGAGGAGTGTCACCTTCTTGAACCAGCCCTGATCCATGGCAAGCTCAAGCTGATTGGAGGCACTTATACATCCGAAGATGAATCGGGTGATGCCTGTCAATTCACGCAGAAGCTCGCTGATCTTTGCGCCTTGCGCGGCGTTGAGTTTCGCTTCAATCAGCCGATCGACAGATTGCTGCAGGAAGGTGGTTGCATCGTTGGGGTGCGCCTGCATGACGGAAATATCCTGACTGGAGACGCCTACATCGTTGCCTTGGGAAGTTATTCATCAATATTATTGCACCCGCTGGGAATCAGGCTGGCATTGCAGCCAGGCAAAGGTTATTCAGCCACTTTGCCACTCGATGAAAAGAGCGTTGCACCTACAGTGAGCCTGATTGACGACCAGCACAAGCTGGTGTTTTCGCGACTCGGCCAGCGTTTGCGCATCGCCGGAACAGCGGAGTTTGCGGGCTACGATACCTCGCTCAATGACGTGCGCTGTCAGGCCCTGCTGGATCGGGCACTACAGTTATTCCCGCAAGTGGGAAATGCCGAGCAGGTTGAGTTCTGGACTGGATTGCGTCCCGTGACACCCGGCAATGTGCCTCTTGTCGGCGCAACGCGTTATGGCAACCTTTATTTGAATACCGGGCACGGTACGCTGGGCTGGACCATGGCGTGCGGGTCGGGACGTGTGCTCGCCGATCTGGTATCCGGACGGCAACCGGAAATCAACGTGGTGGAGTACGCTCCGGGCTAAGCCGGTCAGTGCAGGTGTCGTGGCGCCGCCTCGGCCTGTTCTTCTGGCAGTTCCGCATGCACCGCCTCACCTTCCGGGTTCGGATAGAGTGGGGAGCCACAATCGTCGCAATATTCGACAGTCAGGCGATGGTCCATAACAGCAATTTCGCCGACGCTGATCTCACGCAGGACACCTTCAATTTGGGCAGCCATGTCGCTGACGTCATCCTCGGCATCAAGCAATGGCCACACCACACCATGCACAACCTGATTTGAATCCTTGAGTGTGAAGCCGATCCGATATTCTTCCAGGCGTTGATCGTAGAAAGGTGCAACCACTGCACGGATACCGCTGGCCGTGACGTTGAGCGTGGTACATAGAAATGCTACCGATGCACGCAGGGAATAGGGCCGCGAGAGTCTGTCGGCGTCGCGGCAACCCGCGTGATAGGCTTGCGGCAGCAAGAGTTCCGCAGCACAGCCGGGAAACAAGGGGCGTAGCGCTTCTCCACCCTGATTGCGCCATTGCTTGAGAACTTCGCTGCGCTCACCGCCTTCTTCCTGCCAGCGAAACAATGCCGCACCGCGAGGCACGGCGGCAACACCCAAAAGATAGCGCGCGTCGGAGAGGAAATTCACCGTTTCAGGCATTTGTCCCGGGTCAAGATGCAAGTCGCGGCTATGCAATGCCGCCTTGGTGAGTCGCTCGGCAATTGAGGCTGTGTCGCAGTAGCTTTGCGGGAGTTGGTCGGGACTGAAAAGGAAATCCGCCAAACCGATGCGTGTCGAGGCCCCGAAAACATGGGCCTGCAGATGAACCCGTGCATTTGCCAACTGAGTGCCTGGAATGCTGCCGGCCGGAATGGTGAAGCGTGACCAGACCAGTATCGGTGCCACAAACAGCAGCAGATCGAGTTCCTTGCCCGCTCTGGGATCGCCGCTTTCGATGGAGAGGGCGGGGAAATTGCGGCTTTCGCAACGCGCTTCGATCAGATCCGCCAATGCGTCGTAAGCGCGCTCCTGTCCTCCATAAAGCTGGTCCAGCGCGGCATTCAGGGTCGCCTCATCACCCTCTTCAAGCAGTCGATCAATGAGCGCACCCAATCGCACTGCCCAGAAATCATCTTCGATACGGCTTCCCGACAGGCTCAATTCCGTGGCAAGACGAAGCAACAGCTCAGCGTCTGGCGACTGTTTGACTCGACGTGGGATGCGCGGGCGTTTCATGACGATTTGGGAGAACTCTCAGTAGGCTATTTTACCAGTTGCCACCGGTGCGAATATTAATTCCACATTCAAGCTACCCGGAAATGTTGCCCAAGCGATGCCGCAGCTTGTAATAAGCACGTGATTGGCGGTTTACTTGGCCCAACTCCTGTTGCAATATATGAGTTCCCGATAATTTTCCGCGTTGAAGAAGGTGATGAACAGATGAGTACCAGTATCGCCGACCTGCTTGATGGGTTGCATCTTTTTGGGGATTTCGCCTACCCTGAACTAGACGTCGTGGGCCGCTTCATGATGCCCCAGTCAGCCAAGAAGGGAGAGGTGATCTTCAATGAGGGCGACCCAGGAAGCTTTATGCTCATCCTGATCAAGGGTAGCATTTCAATACTGAAGGGCGGGGAACATGGGCAACAATTGCTTTCCTGCGAGGGACGAGGCCGTATCGTCGGCGAGATGGCCTTGCTGGATCGCGAAAGGCGCTCTGCCACGTGTGTCGTCGAGAACGATTGCGAGTATCTATCATTCAACCAGGAGGGGTTGAGACGGCTGGCAGCGGAGTACCCATCGTTAGCCTATCGCTTCATGTTCTGTCTGGCACAAATTCTGTCCCGGCGTTTGCGCAGAACCTCGGGAATGATGGCTGATTTCCTTGGTGATACCGCGCATGAATCCGATTCATGAGTCGAGGCGTCTGGAGCGCACTTGCTGCCTATACGATTTGGGGATTCATTCCGATATACCTGAAGTGGCTTAATCAGGTGCCGGCGCTGGAGATCGTCGGTCATCGCATCATCTGGTCTTGCCTGATGCTCTGCGCTTATCTACTGGCAACCCGATCCTGGCGCAATTTTCTGATGCAAATTCCGGATTTTCGGGTTGCAGGGGCATACCTTGTCGCTGCATTACTGCTCAGTAGCAATTGGTTGGTTTATGTCTGGGCCGTCAATGCGAACTTCATTGTTGATGCGAGCCTGGGATATTTCATCAATCCGCTGATCAGTGTGCTGTTCGGCGTGTTATTGCTGAAGGAAAAACTGCGCTACTGGCAATGGCTGGCAGTGGGTCTTGCAACGGCCGGGGTGATTTACCTCACCTGGGCGCATGGCTCATTGCCCTGGATTGCCCTGATGCTGGCTTTCAGCTTTGCCCTCTACGGACTGATCAAGAAGACTTCTCCTTTGGGGGCTTTGCCCGGTCTGACGCTGGAAACGAGTATTTTGTTCTTGCCCGGCATGGCTTACTTGATTTTCGCAGAGCTTCATTCAAATGGCGCCTTTCTTCATCTCGGTGCGGTGATCGATATGCTGCTGATCGGCTGCGGCTTGGTGACTGCCGTGCCACTTCTGTTGTTTGCATCAGCGGCGCAGCGCATTCCTCTGGCGCTGTTGGGTCTGCTGCAATACATCGGGCCGACTTTGCAGTTTCTGATTGGTGTGCTGATTTATGATGAAGCATTCACCTCTGACAAATTCATCGGATTCGGCCTGGTCTGGGTTGCTCTGTTGATTTTTGCTTTGGAGGGTTTTATGCATCGTCCCGCCAGTGCAGCGCAGGCGCCGCAGGTCATCGAGGTCTGATGGGGCTTGAAGCAGGCCGAATCGACCTCATGTAGACGTCATTCGCCACACGGAGATTTTCGATGAATGTCCTGTTCAACAACCCTTTGCTGTACCTGATCGATTATCCCGGTCACGATGCCCTGGAAATACTTGATAAGCGCAACGGTCGGATGGGGCTGGTTCGCGGGGCCACTGCCGAACGCATGCGCGCCGAATTTGGCAGCTTCCTCAGCAAAGCCCACGATCAGGAGGAATTTGAGGACTTCATCGATGCCTATGAAGAGATTCTGGATCACCAGGCGACGCTGCATTGACATTGATCAAATGATGACAGGCGCAAGCCATCAAAAATCCTCATGCCTGGTTTCGAACTTGCCAGCCTAGCCGTCCTTGGGGGGCTGTGCTGGCTCTGGTTCGACAGTCTTAAGGCGAGGGATGCGGCTGTAGACGCCGCGCGCAGGGCTTGCGCTACAGAAGGCTTGCTGTTGCTTGACGATACGGTTGCAATAGCCGGGTTGAAGCCAGAGCGTGATGCCGAGGGGCAACTGAAACTCAGAAGAGTCTACGAGTTCGAATATAGCGATACCGGCAACAATCGACGCAAAGGCAGCGTAGTGATTCGGGGCTCGCGTATTCTGATTATCAACATCGGACTCCGCCTAGTGCCGGAGGAAAGAACCCTGCACTAGGCGTTTTCCATTCATCCAAATTACGGCTTCTTGGCAGGCTCGGCGGGCTTGGCTTCAGCCGGTTTGGCTTCGGTAGGTTTGGCTTCAGTTGCGGGGGCCGTTGCGGGTACCTTGGCGGCAACGATTTCGATCTTGGCCTTGGCTTTCATGTCATCGAAAAGCTTGCGCAAGCTCTGTTGCTGGACTTGCTGCAGCAGCATGGGCTTCACTTGTTCCAGCGGCGGTACCTGCTTGGGACGAGTATCTTCCAGCAGTATCACGTGAAAGCCAAATTGCGACTTGACCGGCTCTTCCGTGAATTTGCCTTTTTCGAGTTTGGCGACGGCAGTTCCAAATTCGGGCACCATTCCGCGCGGATCAAACCAGCCAAGATCACCGCCATTGCCTTTGGAGCCGGGGTCCTTGGATTGCGCCTTGGCCAGGGCATCGAAAGCTTTCGGGTTCTTCTTGAGCTTGGCGATGATTTCCTTGGCATCGACTTCCTTGTCGACCAGGATATGGCGGGCCTTGTATTCGTTGGCGGACATCTGGCCCTTGATCTTTTCGTATTCGGCCTTGAGGGTTTCGTCACTCACGGGAGCGTTCTTCAGGAAGTCCTGAACAAATGCATTGGCGAGAATCGACTGTTTGGTCAATTCGATCTGGTCCTGAGCTTCGGGGGATTTGTCCAAACCCTTCTTGAGCGCCTCTTGTGCGATGAGATACTGCATGGACAAATGCTCAATGATCGCCTTGCGACCATCGGCAGTATCAGGTTGTCCCTGGGCAGCACGCTGGCGCGACAGCATATCGACGCTCAACTCGCTGATGGCATGGCCGTCGACGGTTGCAGCGACCGGGGACTTGGCAGTGCCCGTGCCCGCACTCGTGCTTCCGGACTGTTCAGTGAAATTGCATGCGCTCAAAGCGAGTAATGAAGCTGAGCACAAGAGCAGCAAGCGAGAATTGGATAGCATGGATAATTTCCTTTGAGATGCCAAACCATTGGACAGAAAATCCAATAAACAAAAAGCCGCACCGGGCGGCTTCACCTAGATTCCATTTGGTCGGGACGGAGTGATTCGAACACTCGACCCCTTGCACCCCATACGGGGAATCGAATCCCGACACTGAGTTGATTATATTCGATTTACGCTCGTTCCTTCTGACAAATTATCGTGATTTCGTGGTGCCTTGAAAGCCAATGCTGGCGCGGGTCTCGAAATAATTTGTCAGAAGAAAAGGCGCTCAAAACAGATCTCCGAGCGCCGTCGTATCCCAGTTGGTGATGACCAACTCCCGGCTCGCTTCGCGGCCGGTTCGATCTACGCCCACCGCGTAAGTGATCTCCAGGTCATGCATCACCAGCCCGGCGAAGGCCTCGCGGATCTCCGGCCGATCGTTGATGCTGACCATCATCTTGCCTTTGCAGGTCCGCATGGCACTGGCTAGGACCTGGTATTCCTCAAACGGGAAGGGCACGCCATAGCCCTCGGTCTGCCAGTAGGGCGGATCGGCATAGAAGAAAGTGTGCGGACGATCGTAGCGCGCTAGGCATTCGGCCCAGGGGAGATTCTCGACCGTGGTGCCGTTGGCCAGACGCAAGTGCGCGGCCGACAGCGTCTCCTCGATGCGCAACAAGTTGATCGCCGGCGCCGTGGTGGCTGTGCCGAAACTCTGGCTTTCTACCCGACCGCTGAAGGCGTGCTGCTGGAGGTAGTAAAAGCGCGCGGCGCGCTGAATATCGGTCAGGGTGACCGGCTTGGTGTCCTGCAGCCACTTGAACACCTGGCGGCTGCTGAGCGCCCATTTGAACTGACGCATGAACTCTTCGAGGTGGTGCTGTACCACCCCGTAAAGGTTGGTCAGCTCGCCATTGACGTCGTTGATGATCTCGACGGGCGCCGGGACCGGCCGCAGGAAATAGAGCGCAGCGCCGCCGCAGAACAGCTCGACGTAGCACTCATGAGGAGGGAAGAGAGGGATCAGGCGATCGGCAAGACGACGCTTACCGCCGATCCAGGGGATGATGGGTGCAGACGCATGCATGGGAGCCCTTTCTCAAATTCTGGTAGGCTTCGCCCGCCACGCGCGTGGTGGGTAAGCCTTGGCCAAGGCTCACAGATGCTGTCTGTGGGTTACGGCGGCCGGTGGGGTGCTCTAACACCCTGCTGGTCGCTTACTTCTTGTCTTCTTCGGTCGTCGCCTTCTGGCGATCAGCCCAGTCTTGCAGAAATAACAACATCCGCGTGGTTACGGCGGCATCAGACTTGAGGCCGGCGCAGGCGTCTTCGCCGGCCGCAGATGGGCCGGCACCAGGTCGAGGGTCGGTGGCTCCTGCATCAGGCTCGCCGGCGGTGAGGGAAAGGGCGGACAGCTTGAGGCTACCAAGATCGGGTTGCTTGAGCAGGCGGCCAGGACCATACAGGCCGCGCAGAGTAGGATCGCCTTGAACATATTGAGCCTCCGTTTGTTGTGTGACAGATTTCTGGATGCGTACCGTTGCCTTGGTGCGTGCGCCCTGGGCAGCACCCAGAGCCGCAACCTGGCTGGCGAAATTGGCATGGCGATCCGCTTCGTGCTGCAAGCCGCTGACATAGCCGTATCCCCAGACCGCAACAGCCAGGGCAGCGATGACCAGCCAGCGGCCGAGCTTTCCGGCGAAAAATTCAAGTAGTCCGGTCATGTCATTTTCCTGTTTAACAATTGGTTTCGTGATGATTGCAGCCTTCCCGCTGGCACCAACTATCTTCAATGTCATGAAATCCAAGCCGGCACAGCAGTTTCCCTATAAGTTTGACCATGTCATTCTCCAAAAAAGGCGGGACGCCCGGCATCCCAGCACCGTTGCCATGACAGGCAGCGCCCGCGATCATGTCAGCACGCGCTGGGCGCGCTTGTAGTAGGCCAGGCGGTCTTCCCATCCATTGGTGCCGCCGTTGATGCGTTTGGTGATGCGCAGGAAGTCGCCGGCATCGGCCAGCTCATTCAACCCGTGCTTTTGCCAGAACCATCCCGCAGATCGACACGCGTTTTCGGGTATTTCCAGCAGTTCAGGATGGCCGAGAAGATCCAGATCCAGTGAGATACCGCAATCGCGGTAGTTGTTTCTACCAGTAATCTGGATAAGGCCTCGTCCCTTGTAAAGCTCACCGTCGCCGTCGTCTTCAGGGGTGTTGCCAAGGGCAACGGCCTTTGATCCGGTGTCATAGGCCTCACCAGATGCAAGTTCGCGGACATAGTAAAACCCTCCCGATTCATGGGCGATCTGTGCGATGAACGCCGTGACGCGCCCCAGATTCTCGCTGATGCCATACTCGTCCATCGCCGCATTCAGCGGCTCGATGAACATGTCCAGGCGCTTTTCTGATACCTGCGGGCAAACTTTTTTGAGATCGGCCAGGGGGATCATGCGTCACATTCCCTGTCCGGCTCGTAACAACGGGACTTCCTGGCATCGGTCAGCAGTACGGCCGCGATCCCGGCATGTAAGAGAGCACCCTGCCACGATGCTGCTACAACTTCAAACAACGCTGCGAGCGCGCCGATGGAAAGCGCGATGTAGGCAAGACGCAAAGACAAGCGTGTCGTCATGTGCGTCATGATGTTGAGGCGAAAGATGGTGATACTCAAAACCACCAACAACGCGATACCGTTGGCGGCAAGGATCAGGTCGTTCATTCGCCATCCTTTCCGCGCCGGATCATCCCCAATGGATCGCGCTTGAAGATTTCCGCGATGCGGATCAGGCCGGGCACGATGTGCATCGAGCCGAGGCCGAGGAAGAAGGCGATGCCGTTCTGCAGCTCCTCGGCCAGGGACAGGTAATGCGCCACCACCGGTGTGCCGTAGCTGGCCACCAGCGCGCCCGTCAGCACGGCCAGCATTGCCTGGCCACGCGTCAATGGCTTAATCGCCTGAAGGCTGACCACGGCGCCGGCAAACCCGGCAATGGCCGTCGCTGCCTTTATTCCGAAAAGCGTCGAATCGGGCATTCTTGTTCCCTTCTCGCCTATGCTGGCGGGATGCGACTACGTTATCAATTTCCACCATCCGGTGGGGCTGCAGACAAAGGTGCATCTGTCCGGTGCCAGCCAAAGCTTCCAACCCAAGTTGATCTTGGTGCAGTGCTTATCCGTCCAGTGGTGCGTGATGTAGAGTTGCCATGTGCCATCCGCAGCAATGGCAAAGAACCAACCGCTGCTTTTCAGATCGCCGCTCAATGGGCGTGAGCCATATAGGGCGATGTCCGTAACAGTGGCGCCGATCCATTTGTCCCAGCCATAGGCCGGATTCCGCCGCATCCATGCGATGCGATTTGCCAGCTGCTCTGCACCGGTACGCACACCAGGAAAGGGTGCGTGTTGGGAAATGAAGGGCGGATCGCCATCAGCCCCGAAGTCCCACGTCGCCGCCCAGCGCAGCCACCAGGGATAGGCGCCCGCATCGTCGGCGAACCTGGCCCACAGCGGGGCGCCGAGTGTGGAAGCGACATTGACGATCATGCTGGGCAGTAGAAGCAGAATCCACCACAGCACGGCGAAGGGGAAGAGAATCCACCTCACGGCTGAATCTCCCGCAGCACCGCGCCACTGGAAAGCAAGTAATTCACGACATCAGAAGGCGTTGCCCGGCATTCCAGTTTATGAATCGCACGCACGTATTCAGCGCACTGCCAGCGCTTGTCTGTCGCGTCGTTCTTGTCGAAATAGGCCGCGACACATTCGGCATAGCTATATTGCTGGCCTGCTTTCGACAACGCGAATTCGAGCTGTTCGTCAGACAAATCGCGCCAGGGGAGATGGAAGAATGGCGTTTCGAGCGACAGCGGAAAGATGCGGACACCCGAGCCGACAGCTTCGAGGATGAACACCCGACCTGCCACCGACCAAGCCACGCCAACATGGGTGTATTCGGACTGCGTGAATAGCCGCACCAGCCATACCTTGAAGTCATACCAGGAGCGGATGCCGCGCCGCGTCCAGGCCAGCACGTCGCCGGTACGAATCGTGTCGCGTGCCTGAGCGTAGATCACAGCGCCGCCGCCTGAATGAATAACGCATCCAACTGAGCATTTGATAGACCAAGAGCTGAAGCCATCGACACGACAAACGTCTTATTTCTTTGCACTTCACTTGAAAACTCCCACTCAAGTCGTGCCGATTCGCCAGCCGCACCTGGCATGGATGCGATTGCCGAATTAACAGTGTCCAGCAAGCCGGCACCTAAAAGAGCGAGCCGGGCCTGTCGCATGGTGACAGACTCTGGGACGGGATTACTGATCTGCGCTGCGCGAACCGGATCAATATCAATCATCGGCTCCGGGGTGGTATCTGTCCACGCATTACGAAACGTTCGATCCACCGGAATTGCATCATCCGGCATTTCCCGGTGACTGACGTATTCGCCGGGATTCGCGTCTGACCATTTGGCGATGCACTCTGCCGGGTCAGCATCGCCAACCAGCGTCATGATTGACACGCCGCCCGAAGTTTTCTTGATTACGATTTTCATTATTGATCCCCAAAACAAGCAGCAAACCATGCGGTGCCCGGATCTTCATATCCGACCCCGTCCTTATAACTGGTGAGTTGAAATGTTCCCGCCGCTTGCGCTTCTACAGTGAGCCTGTGGAGTGTCCCAGCGCCGAATGTCATTGCCGCAATGGCGTAATTTGCGCTGCTGAAATCTGTGGCGATAGTTATAGTCACCTTGCCGACAGCATCATCCACGACCGACGTCACATTCCATGACGCACTGGCCGCGCCATTCTTATCGCATTTCACCCACACCTTGCATTGGCCGGGATGCCAATTGACCGAAAGCGGCGTGACCATCACCGTGTTACTGGTGGCGGCTTCCATCTGCGCTTGAGATGCAGCGGTAATCGATCCCGCATCGCCCGTGCGGACAAAAAACAACATCAGCGCATCGCCGTTGCCGAATGGCGATGCCGCACTGGAGGCAACATTTGCCACAGTGATATTCCTGTAACCCGATGGCGATGCGAGTGCCGTCACATTAAACGCCAGCCACTTTGTGCCGTCTCCGACTTTGACTAGTTTTATTTGTCCCTTGATTGAACTGGAAGAATCAGCAAACGTATCAATGACACCGGTCCAAGTTGCCCCATCGGAGCCGAGCAGATCCGCACGGATCGTCGTTGCGGTGTTTTGCGTGGCGTTGTCCAATCGCAATGTGCCGGCACCGGGATCGCTGTCGGTCGTCGTCGTGCTGAACGTGTAGGGGATAGCAAACGCGCCGCCGGCCGCGACAGAGTTCATCGAAGCCGCCAGGGCGTTTGCCTCGGCTTGAAAGGTCGCCAGGGCCAACACCCATACCGCCGCTTTCGTTGAAAACGTCGTCGGTGTATCGGTTGCAGGATCAGGATTCGGTGGCAGTGTGGTAATGGTCATATGAGTCCCTTTATTTCGATGTGTGCGAGTTTGCCGGAGAGGGAAAGCGGCACTTCCCAGTTGCCGAGAAAGCCGTAAATGCTGGTCATGGCGTAAGTAGTCGAGCCGACAAAGACCACCGGCGTCGCGCGATAGGCTTCGAGCAGGCGCGTGACTTCGGACTCGAAGCCGGGTGTGATCTGCACGTCGATGTTCATCCGTTTGGAATACGCGCGCTGGTTCAACGTCACGTTGCCATCACTGTCCTCCACAGCGACCGAGTAATCGTTGATGGTCCGGGTCAGGTCGATGTCGGTCGTACCAAGCACGCGGCTCTTGCCGGGAATCAGGCAGCCGCATTTCGCCGTGTCGCCGGTGTTGTCGATGGTGATGGTCAGCGCATAGTTCAGCGGCGGAATGCCGGTGATCGTAATGTCGCCAGCGCGCAGCACATCCTCGTAAAACCAGTCATACCAGCTCAGCACCGGGTGGCTGGCCAGGCTTTCGGTCACCGTCCAGCCGGACGTGGCCTGCGTTACGGTGATGCTGGCGCCGGCAACGTTGAGCGCCGACAGGGTGTTGATGATCTGTCCCGGCGTGATGACCACCGCGATGGTGTCGGCATTTTCGGTCTGCGAGTTGTAGGCCTCGTCGAACATCTTCCGGCGATTCGTGGCGCCCAGCGACAGCCACTTGGTGGTATCGGTCAGTGCATTGCCGACGTTGCCGGCGATCTGGGACTCATAAAGTAGGTGCACGTTCGTCGAAATGCTCGACACGATGTCGCCCAGCGCATAGGTGGTGCCGCCGGCATAGGCGGCATAGACGGTGCACAGGTATTGCCACCAGGTGGGGGATGACGCCTGCGTGTGCCCGACGTTGCCGGTCTGCAGCGACTTGTAAATCAGTTGGGCAGTGCCTGTCGTCGTGCCGCGAATATCCCCGGCGGCATAGGTCGTGCCGCCGGCGTATTCGGTCGTGGGCGCTTCATAGACATTACTGCTGGTGAGCAGCGCATCCGTGATCGCGAGCGGTCGGACCAGCAGGAAATCGGCGCTCACAACGCAGTCCTCGCCGGCGGCATGCCGGACCCTTCCCACTTCTCGAACAGATCGCGCAGGTAGCGGTTATCGCGCTTGGTTTCGGCCAGTTCCTTACGGATCTCGCCCATTTCCTTGGTCATCTGGTCGGAGCTGCTGGCCTGGGCTTGCGTCTGCACGCGTTCGCCCTTGTGCAATTGCGCGCGGTAGCCGTCATAGGGCACATAGTCGAGGCCGGTCGCATGCGACGGCAGGGCGACAAGCTGATCCTGCGCCATGGCCGCCATGCCACTGGTGTATTGAATCGCGCTGGCCAGGGCGCGCATCGCCGCCGCTTCATCGCGCCGGTACGCCAGGAGGGTCGGGCTGGCGGCTTTGGAGGCCGTCAGAAAATCAGTGATAGCGCTTTGCAGACCACCATTCAGCGCGTCGGCATTGCCGATGCCGGCAGCGGTATTCGCTGCCTGGAATGCAGCCCTGGCCTGAACATATTTATCCGCCGCGCTGAGCGTCGACAGGTTGCCCAGGCCGAGCGCATTACGGAATTTCTCCAGCGAGGCTGTGAATCCGTCCATCGTGTTGATGGTGGATTGCAGATTGGTAATCAGATCCTGTCTGGCCTTGGTTTCGTCTGCCAATTTTTTATTGAAAGCCTCCGCACGCGCGATATTTTCCTGGATACGCTCAGCGTTCGCTGCTGATTGGGCAGTGACAGTCTGTATCTGGTCAAAGATGTCGCGATTGCTCGCGGATATTGAATTGCGCTGCTTCTGCAATAGCTGCGCCGAAGTCATGGTGAGATTGTCGAGTTGATCCTGCAGTGATCGACGTTCATTGGCTATTGCCGCCTGCTGAGCCGCCAAGGTTTTTGCAGATTCGGCCGCCGCGTCAGTCGACACTTTCAAATCTTGCGCGGTAAACACCAGCCGCATGATGTCCTGGGTGGCGGTGTCGGTGGTCGAGGCCAGGGCCGCAGCGCGGTCAAGCTGCGTCTGCGTGGTCTTGCCAGTGAGGATGTCGAGCTGATTCTGCCAGGACAGCTTGGTCTTCAGGATCTCAACCGCCGCCGCGTCGGTCTTGTTTTCCTCGATCTTGAGCTGGATGTTGTCGAACAGCGCCAGGTTCGATGCATCGATCTTCTCGCGCTGCAAGGCCAGCAACTGGGCATTGGTCAGCGTCAGTTGGTTCCACTGGTCCTGTAGCGAGACGCGCTCCTGTTCGATGCTGGCCAGCGATCGTGATGCGACAGCCACCGTGTCGATCGCCGTGGCCACCTCGGTGACCGCTTCGGTCGCCGGCGGCACGTATTGCTGAATGAAGTCGAACGAGCCTTTCAGGCCGATCATGGTGCCGAGGGTCTTTTGTCCGGCCTCGGTGGTCAGGTCCAGGCCTTGCAGCATGGCCTTGTAGCCGGCAAGGGTGTTGGGTATGCCGGCATCGGCCAGTTCCTTCTGCGCCAGCGCCAGCTTTTCGGTGTCAGACATCAAGGAAAACAGCGTCTGCTTGCGCGCGGCTTCGGCGGTCTGGATGGCCGCCATCGCGGTATTCAGATCGGTGAAGACTTTCGTCAGTTGCTCCGCCGTCAGCGATACCGGGTTGAGACCGGCGACCATCTGTGCCGCCCACGGCGCCAGATCGGCGGCCTGCAGTGCGGCCAAGAGCATGCGCTGCATTTCGACGCCCAGCTCGGTCGAGCCGCCGCCACGGGCGACGTTGGTGTTCACGCGGTCATACAGGGTCTGGCCAGATCCGGATTTCAACGAAGCAAAAGTGAAATCGGGTGCGGTACCGGCCGGGTCGGCACTCAGGCCAATGGCGATCTTCATCGCGCTATCGACCGAGCCACCCAGCTTGGTGATGGTGTCTTCCATGCCGCTCTTGAAGGTTTGCAGCAGGGTGGCAAACTGCGCATCGGTCTGGTGTTCCGTCTGCATTCCCCACAGACCGCCGCCGACTGATGCGGTTGATCCGGTCAGCGAAGCGCTGCCGCCCACTTTCGGGCCGCCGCCACTGCCCAGGATCGACGACAAGGCATAAAGGCCCGCCACGACCACACCGACCACCGGCACCACCTGCGCAACCGAAAGCAGCGTGGTACTGGTTATCCCGGCATCGGCCAGCACGCCGACCAGGGCGTTGCCGGCACCGCCCATCCAGGTGCCAACCTCACCAGCCATCGTGGCGAAACCGCTGCTGATGGCCGTTCCGAACATAGAACTGCCGGCAGCAGAGGCCGCAGCGCTCCCGGCGGCACCGCCGACTGCGCTTGAGCCAAAGGCCTGGGCTGCCACGCCAGTACCGCTGACGCCGGCGGCGATATTGATGATCCACTTCTTGATGGTCATTTCGTAGAGCAGGGCGTACAGGCCGTTTTTCAGCGTGTCCTTGAGTCGATCGAATGCGCTCTTGCCGGACTGGAAGATGCTGACGAAGGTCGATTTGGCGACATCATTGATCGATGTCCACATGCCGGCCTGTTCCTTCATCATGTCCAGCGTTTTTTGCTGTTCGTCGCGCTTGTTCATCGCGGCCGTAATTTCCTTGACCCGCGCCAAATACTCTTCTTCCGTGGCAATGATGCCGACGGTGTATTCGCGATCGAGCTTCTTGAGCGCGATGTACTTTTCACGTTCGCCGGAAGACATCAGCATGGTGGCCGTTTCCTCTTCCAGCTTGTCGATCAGGGCGCCATAACTCTTGATCGAGGCCTGCTGCGCCTCGGCAAAGGCCTTCATGGCGCCGGCTTCGGAAGCAGCCAGGGCCTTGTTCTCGTCGTCGATCGCCTTGATGTATTCCTTGCGGAGTTTGAGTTCAGTCTCTTTGGCCACGCCCCAGGCCACGGCGTCTTTCAGATCCTGCTGCGCCAGGGCGCCGAGCTTTTCCTTGACGGTGATCTCGATCTTTTCGGCCTCGGTCAGCGTGCGGCCGTACCTCTCTTCAAGCGTCATCTGCACGTTGTGTTCATTGACGCGATCGACCAGCGAGTTGTAGGTATTGATCAGCTCGTTCGCGGCATCGTCCTGCTGCTTGAGGAATTCGGCGGCGCGCTTAGCCGCCTCCTTCTGTGCCGCCGTCATCTCGCCGGTGGCGCCAACGACCTCGGTCTTTGTTTCCGTCGCGGTGGTACCGACGGTGAGCATCTTCTGTTCCCAGATATCGAAGGCCGCGCGAGCATCTTCAGCATCCTTCTTCATGGCCACGCCGATGACCTTGAATCCGGCCAAGTCGCCGCGCGCCAGGGCCGCCAGTTGCGCGGCCAACCCACCGGCCTCGGTACCCATCGCCTTAAGAACAAACGCGACGTTGCCGCCCAGAATAACGGCCGCACGGAAGGCTTCAGCCATGGGGTGAAATTCGCCTGTCAGACCAATAGATTTTCCCTGGGCTTCGAGCATGTCGTCGGCCAGGGCATTCATAAGCGGCAACAGCGGCGCCACTTGCCGCGTGAGAAACCCGCCGGTCTGCGTCAGTTCCGCCCACTTGTCATTGAACTCATCCGAGGCCTTGGTCATTTCCTCGGTAATCCCGGACAGCCGCTTGCCCTTCTCTATGGTCTCGCCGATCTTCTGGCTGCCTTCGGAGAGAGCCGGGGCCATTTCCTTCCATGACTTGCCAAAGACGGCATTGGACAGCGCATTGCGTTGCTGAATATCAGGAATCAAATTGAAGATGTCGGCAAGCTGCTTGAATGCCCCGGTATTGTCTTTGGCTGTCACCCCGAGCGCCTTGAACTTTTCCGGGTCCTTGCCGATCGCTACGGACATTTTCAGGATGCCGCCGGCCAAGCCATCCATGTCCGTCCCGGTTTGCTTCGCCAGCAGCCGCAGACCGGCCAGATCGCCGGCGAGTATCCCGGTCGACTTGTGCAAGTCATTGAGGTGATCGGCGGCGTCGATGGAGCCCTTGATGAGATTTACGAACGCGGCCGCAGACAAGCCAATGCCGAGCGCGCCCAGGGCCTTGGTCGCTAGATCGGCGGCGGCACCCATACGAGAAGTGCTTTGTTCCACCTGGCGCTGGGCATTGATCACGTCTTGCTGGAATTTCGTTAAACCAGCGACGAATTCAATGCCGACTTGTCCGACTTGCATCTCCGCTTCCCTTTACAACTTAGCCAGAGCGCGGGTTTCTTCGCGCATGCGTTGGCCGGCGATGATTGATGCCGCTTGACGTGCGTAATCGGCACCGTCCCATGGCGGGGGATGATTGCGATCGGTGGCCTTATGCGATTCCGTAAGATAGATGCCGCTCAACTGATGTACCGTGCGGGCTGTCCAGGCATCGAACTGGATGCCGGTGTTACGCTGGAAAGCCTCTATCTCTGTATGACTAACCGGGCCTTCGCCCATGCTTGTTGTCAGCGTCGGACCAATTTCGAAGAGATAGCCAACGACGAATGGCGCATCGCAGGGCGGCATCTCCAGTTCGTCGGTATCGGCCATCTTCAGTTCCTTCCGCAGCGCCTCGCGGCGTGTCATGGGTTTCTTCTTCGTCGGCTGATTGCTGCTGCTCGCTTCTTCCGGCACTGCGCTTAGCCAAGCGTAGTGCCGGACATACAGCCTCAGTTCGTCACTGAGGCCTTCGAGAAATTTGCCCAGTCACCCACATGCTTGGTGGCCTGGTCGGCGATGAAGCCGATGCGGATGTCGGAATAGACAGCGTTTGAGAGATCATCTCCGATGAGGCCGTCGTATTCCATGTTTTCCCAGGACGCCGTGATGGCGGACAAAAACTCGGCCTTCTCGGCGGCGATCTGCTCGGCGCTCTGCTCTGTTTTGCCCTTGCGCTTGAGCTTGTCCATCATGCGGTTCTGCTGCGCAGCCTGGGCTTTGGCGTACTGCTTCGAGCCAGGTCCGTAAAGATTGACGGCAATGGGTTTAGATTTATCAGGCTTCCCATCGGCGCCGGCAACATACATCAACTCGTCGTCAGCATCGCGAAGATGCAGGCGGCTGGTCGGTTCAACGGCAAATTTTTTGATATCCATGTTTCGTTTCCTTTTCGCGGAGTGAAGAAAATCGCCCGCGCCCAGCCCATGCGCCCCGCGAAGAGGCGACACAGGCCGGGCCGGTGCGGGTTATGGGCATGATTGCCCGATTAAGATGCGGCGACGATCACGGGCGCGCGGCAGATTTCCAGCGTGCAGTTGATCGTGCGGTTGTTGTCGCTGCTGCCGTCGTTGTACTCATACTTGGTCACCAATACATCGAGGTAATGAATCTCGCCATCGGCATAGGCGATCTTGACCGAGTAGCGACTGTTCGACTCGGATGCCGCCTTCACGATGACCTGGCCGGCATCGGAGGCAATGTTGCCGATGCGGACGGTCTTGACGCCATAGTCTTTGGCGCCTTTGGATTTCGAGACGACGTTGGTGTCGACCGGCGTGAACTTCGTCACGTTGGCGCTGACGCCGTGCGCGCCATGGTCTTCGACCTGGCCGACGGCTGTATAGGTAATGGTGGTGGCGGCATAGCCTGCCGCATCGTAGGTGGCGGGAAGGGAGGCACTGATCGATAGCGTCGTGCCGGCATTGGTTACTACAGTTGCATGTGCTGTCATTTCTTTCTCCAGCGCCTCGCGGCGTTAGGTTGAGGGGACTCGGAGGGCGCCTCCCGGCGTTGCCCCGAGGGTGGTGCTACGGGTTAAACATCTTCGGTCTTGCCTTGTTTCGCCCGCCGTGGCGGGCGCGTGCCTGGGGATTGGATAGGTGTGTCCACGCGCTCGATCTCGATACCCTTGCCGCGCAACTCGGCGATGATCTGCGCCAAGCCCTGTACCAAACCGAAGAATCCAGTATGTGCATGGACTTCCTCGTAGCGCTCCGGATCGAAGCCGAGCAAGATAATCTTGGCGGCGCCGGCCCTGGCCGCAATGCGGATCGCCGCCAGGGCGTTGTTGCGGATCTGAATGGTGTGGCCTTCGGCGATCTGCACCGTTTCGTACATCATGCCGGGATAGAGCGCGTCGATGTCGCATTCGATGCCGCAGATCCGCATGCCCTTGAAGTCGAGCTTGTCGGCTTCTTCGAAGAACGGGTGGTGCGGATCGAGCGCCACGAACATGTCCGCCCAGGGTGCGAACTTCACTGCACGATTCACGGCGATGGTCTTGTGTCCGCGCGCCGTATCGGCCAACTCGGCAGTCATGTCGGGTCCGGCGCCGAGAATGGCAACGGTTTTACCGGCCCACAGGTCGGCTGGAATGGTCCATGGAGTGGTCATGTCAAGGTTCCTTTTTTCTCTAGTCACGCCGGCGTGGTGGGCTGGTTTTCCGGGCAGGCATACTTGATTTCGTAGTGCAGCGGCATGACGCCGACGGGCTTTTCGAGATCGTAGGAAATGTGCGGATCATCCTTGCCGGTCAGGTAGCTGTCTTTCACCAGACCACCGAAGGTCCGATCGGATGCCATCGCGGTCTCCACCTGGCGGCGGATATCGCGCAACTCGGACATCGGCGTACCGTCCTTGACCTTGATCTCGATATCGAGCAAATAGGTGCGCTCGGAGCGGCGCGGAATGGCGCAGGTCGCAATAGCGGCGTGTTCCGCGCCTTCCTTCAGAACCAACGCGGGCAACGCTTGCAGCAGCGCGCGCGGCTCGCCGTCGAATACGTTGTCCTGTGTCGCGGTCAATCCGGTAAGTCGCGTCACAACGGCCTCGGCGATCTGCTGCGTGAGGTGCTTGACGGTCATACGGCCTCCAGCGGCAGCGTGATGTCGCCGGAAACCGGATCGGCGGCGGGCACATTGGCCACGGTGTAGTGGCTGCCGCCGACCGTGACGGCGTTGCCGGCAACCAAATCGGAGACGTCTGCACTCATGGCATGTAAACTCGGGCCGAAACCGCTCATGCCGAGAGACTCGGCGGGCGCCGCCGCGAACACGGCGATGATTTCCCGCGCCGGACCCGTGGACGGCGTAACCGTCACGGGTTGGCCGGCGCGGGCGATCAGTCTTGCCATGTGGGCGGCGAAATCGACCATGGTTAAGCGGTGAGGATGCCGGCGGCGATCAGCGCGGTGCGGATTTCCAGGATCTTCTGGGCCAGGTCGCTGTCGTTCTGATTCTGCACTGTCACGTCAGTGATCAGCGCGTCGACCTTCGCTTTGATCTCGGCTAGCTGGAGGTTCGTACCAGTTACGATCGGCGCCACTGCAGTGGCGATGGCGGTGTCCACGTTGGCCGCGCTCGGCTCCGCATTTCCCGCACAAGCACCCGCCGCCGCAGCGATGTCCTCAACCGTGCCATCGACGGCACCCGTGAATGTCCCTCCAGCGAATGCCGCCACCGTGAGTCCGTCGGCCAGTGTGTCGTCGTGCGTACCAGAACCGCCGGTGTTGTCGGTGAGCGCGACGATCGCGCCTTGAGCGCCCTCTGCGGTGGAAGGCGCGCAGCCGTTCAATACCACGCGCGCAGTGGTCTGGCCATTGGTCTTGGCGGTAACCAGCGTGCCAACCAGCATGCCGATGGTGCTGTCCGTGTCGATGCGCTTGTTGCTATCGTCCCAATACGCTTTGGCGCCCATCGCACCGGTGGCGGTGGACAAGGCCGTAAGGTCATAAACACCGGTGCGTGCAAATTCCCCGCTGGCGCCGCTGGTGACATCGTTGCAGGCAACGCAGAATATGGCGCCAATCAGGGCCGCCTGGCCCGCCGTGCGCGTGTAGGGCGCGGTCAGTGTGAGGATATTGCCCTCTTGTACGAAGTTT
Source organism: Sterolibacterium sp. (assembly GCA_041674465.1). Lineage (GTDB taxonomy): Bacteria > Pseudomonadota > Gammaproteobacteria > Burkholderiales > Rhodocyclaceae > JACRAR01. The sequence continues at coordinate 35,581 of JBAYVV010000003.1, read as the reverse complement.
TGCATTTTGGTTCCTTTCGTTTTTCGTGAATGGGGTTATCACCCGGCGGACCGGGTCATTGCCTATCAGGCGCCGACGTTCTTGTAAAGGCCGCGGTAATCGATCGCCTTGGCGGCGAAATCGAGCCGCGCTTTCAGCTCCATGCCGTCGACTTCGAAGCCCTGGCGGGTTTCGAGATAGACGCCCTGCTGCCCTTCCAAGTAGCAGTATTCGACGGTATCAATGGTTGCCGGGTCGGCGGCCAGATACCAGGCCGTCGTGCTGCTGGCATCCAGACGACCCTCGACGATGACATCGAGCGCGCCCTTGAATGGGTTGATGTCGCTCGACTTGGCGCTGACGAAATCGGCGCTGGTGTATTGATTGGCGATGGTCTCCTTGGCCGCCGGCACAATCAGGAAGCGCGGACCGAGATTCATGACCACGCTCTGCGGCGTCTTCTGCACACGCATGGTGGCGCGGCCGACATCCAGCGAAGTGACGGAAATGGCCGTGCCGGAAGCGGTGTAGTTCTTGTGGGTGCTGGCCTCGAACAGCGCGACGTTGTCGGCCAGCGCGGCATTGGCGGTGAGGATGCCATAGACGGTATCGGACTCGTAGTTCGCTGCGGCGTTGGCGAAGAGCTGCGGCAGGCGGGTGAAGGCCGACAGGTCGTCGTTGATGATGACCTGGCGCGTGATGCCGATGATCTTGCCGACGGTCGCAAGCTGGTAGGTTTCCTTGCCATCCGTTACCGCGCCGCGCTTGAACTCGCCGTTTTCGTTGACGGTCTCCAACGCCGGCGCATCGGAGAGCGCAACACGGGAAATGGTCTTGAAGTCGGCGGCGGATGCTTCGCGCGCCCAGGACGTGAAACTGCGCGAGGCAGTCTGATAGGCCTGGCGCAGGGTCTTGTTGGCCACATTGGCAACGATGTTGGCAAGGTCGGAGGTGCCTTCGAACGCGCGGCGAGCGATCTCCATCTTGTCCATGCCACGGGTCTTGACGCCCTGACGTTCCAGGCAGTCGCGTGCCAGTTCGAGCAGCGTCAGCCCACGGAATTCGCGCGCGCCTTCCGGCAGCGCGTTCTTCGGATTGTAGCGATGCAGCAGCGCCGCCCCGGCCATCTCGCGCCGGGTTTCGGTCTCGTCGCGCACGGTGACGATGTCGGCACGACTGGTGACATTCTGCGCCGCGCTGCGTTCGGCCATTTTCTTCATGGCCTCCTGTCGCACCGCGTCGGCAGTGATGCCGCGCTTGATGAAGTCTTCGGCGGTTGCCGGCTCAAGGCCGGCTAACGCACAGGCTTCGCGGATCTCGATGCCGCGCTGGCGCTCGGCTTCGACGGCGGCGCGGACTTGTGTTTCATTTTCGCTTGCAGTTGCGGTTGCGGTCGGCGTGCCCGCGCCCGGCGTTTGGGTGTCTTTTCCCATTTCCATTCCTTTCGTTGAGGCGCCCGGTTCGGGCAAATCGACCACGCGATAGTGCGTGGCACCTTCGGCTGCATCCTCTGTCTGTATGGAGCGGCCTATTCCCACGGTGGCGTCCGCCGGGATGTCGCATAGCGTCACCTCCAGCGGCAGCCATTTCGTGACTCGGTATTCGTCCGGCGCGGTTTCGCCGTTCGACTTAATCAGGGTGCGTTCAAGGATCTGATAACCGACGCTGACGTTCGGCACCAGCTCGTCGGCAATGTCCTGCAGCAGGCCATCCATGCCTTCGCGGCGCGACAGCTTGATCTCGACATAGGCGCGGCCTATGTCGATCCAGGCGCGCAGGGTCTTGCCAATCATGGCTAATGGGCTGTCGCCAGTGCTGTAGCGGCCATGGTTGGCCATGACGGCCGCGCCGGCATTGAGGCGCGTCAGGTCGCATTCCGCATCGGTGACGCCTAGGGTTTCCATCCAGGGATCGTCGAACCAACTGGAGCGCAAATAGGGCTCTTCGCTGGCGAAGGGAAATGACAGCACCAGGTTGTCGGCTGGGGTGGCACTAGCGCCTTCCCCTTCCGCCGTCGCTGACGAGTCGGCAGCGCGGTGCTGCTTTTCGATCCGCAGGGCGAACGAACGATTCAATGTGCCTTCGATACGGCTTTTCTTGGTCATTGTGTGGCTCCTTGGTTGTCGGCGCCCTGGTTGGCATTGGCACCGGCGGCGGCGCCCAGGGCTAGCTTGTCGATCTGGATGGCGATGTTCTGGTCCTTGAATTTCGCCTGGTCTTCGGCGATTTCCTTGAGTACTTGGTCGGGATCTTCGCCGCGCCGCCGCACCGCGGATTGCCAGGACTTGAGGCCGGCCGCCACTTCAAGCAGCTCGCCGGCAACATCCTTGACCGGATCAACCCATTCCCACTTCGGTGGGGTCCAGGAAACGGTGATCTTGGTTCCGTTGATCTTCCCGGCCAGACGCGCGGCCGTGATGAAAGCACCAGCGATGCGCTCACAAACGCCGGGAATCAGCGCCAGCCACTGGTGCTGTTCGGCGGATCGGCGGAATTCAAGTGTGCCGGCGCGAATCGAGCTGTAGTTGACGCGCGCATGGTTGCCGGTGGCCTGCTCGAAGGTGACACCGCCGCCGGCGGCGATGGCATGTAGATGGTCGTCAGTAAATTCGGTGTAGCCGTTGATGGCATTGGGCGCGCCGAATTTCACGTCTTCGCCGCCCTTGAGATACTGAATCATGCCTGCGCCGAGGTTTTCGATACGATGGCCGGTACTGCTTTCGGTGAGGGCTTCGCCCACGGTGCGGCTTTCGTCGTCACTGGTGATGAAGGCGGCAAAGCACGCCTCGATCCCCTTGCGCACCAGCTCGGCTTCCTGGTAGTCGTCGAGGTCGCGCATTTTGAGCAAAACCGGATGCAGATCCGGCACGCCGCGCACCTGGCCTGGGCGCGTCTTGCGGTAATAGTGAATGATGTCTTCCGCCGGCACACGCTTAGATAACAGGCTTTTCAGGATGGGCGCAGAATCACCAGGGTGCGTACTGAACAGCCAGTAGGCGACGCGCTTACCAACGGCGTCGAACTCAACGCCGTTGAGTATCCAGCCGCTGTTTGGTAGCGATTCGGTTTTGAGACTATCGATGTAGTCTGACTCCAGCACTTGCAGTTGCAGCGGTACGGTCAGGCCATCTTCCAGGCGGCGCCAGCGCAGCCGGATTAGCACTTCGCCGGATTCGAAGCGGGAGCGTTCGATTAGGGCAAGCAGGCCGTAGAAATCGAACTGGCCATCGGCGTCACATTCCTTGACCCACGCATCCCAAATCGCCTGGCCGTTGCTGAACTTGGCGGTGATGCCGGTGCCGACGACATTGGCCACCCAGGATGCCATGATCTTGGCGGCGTAGGGATTGTCCCGCGCCAGGCTGCGCGAGCGGTTGCGCAAGGTGGCGAGCGCCGGGCCGATCTCGGCATTGGCCGAGGTGCCGCCGGTAGTCCAGCCGCCGGTGCGACGGCCGGTCTTGGCGCCATCATAGCTACGCTGCAAGGCAATGCGCGCCTGGGCGCGCTTCAAGCCGCGGATCGGGCTGACGTAGCCGATGGCGCGGTCAAGTACATTGGCGACAACGGTCTTGGCCATCAGCTGCGGACCCGCGAAGCGTAGGAGGTACGCGTTGCCTGGGTGGCAATGCCGCTGGCTTGAAGATCGGCGCGGATAGTGTTGCGCGCGGCGAGTAGATCGGGAACGGAACGGTACTTGATGCGCTTGCCGTTGATCTCGACCTCAAGCTCGCCCGTGGCGATGGCTTGTTCGATGGCAGTTAGGTCGGCAGCGGAGAAGGCCATGACACTCGTCGATAGATGGAGACGAGTGTGATTACATTCCTCTGTTTGTCAGATTTCTGCCAAAAATTGGACTATTTATTCCGGAGTTCCCGGCGCCGGCGAATTGCAGAGTAAACCGTCTCACGGGAAACGCCCAAGTCTCTCGCTACTTGCTTGACGTTTTGTCCATTCAATCGCTGGACAATTTCTTCGGGAGACGGCTTCGGCTTTTTCACATACACCCGCTCACCCACGAATTCGGCGCGCAACTGCTTTTCGAGCTGCAGGGCAAGCTCAGCCTCCAGGCCGGGTTGAAGTTCCAGCAGCATTTCGATCAAGCGATGGATCATGTCGTCGTTGATCATTGCCGGCGCGAACGGATGCGCTCCATCAGTTGCTGATGACGCGCGGCGTTGGTGGGACTCTGCGCTGGGACTTCTTTCGGTGCAGACGTCTGCACCGTTCTGGCGGCAGGCGGCGATTCACTGTCGGGCACGTTGAATAGATCGCGCGTCGGCGGATCGACCTGGAGCTTGCGGCGCGCCCAGTCGGCGGCCTGGTAGCGGTGCAGGCCGAGGAAGTTGGCAGCGGCTAGGTTATAAACGGAAATGTCGAGGGCTTCGTTGCGATCTGCCTTGTTTTTGATCCACTCGCTGATCGCATGACCTTTCCGATAACGCACCAGGCGCCGTTCGGCGGTGATCTGGCTGTAGAACTCATCCGGCAGGTCTTTGGAAAAGTGGATCGCGCCCGGACCGCTTTCAAGCAGCCAACGACTGGCCAGCCAGTCCTTGGCGGTATCGGTCCCGACGAACCACAGTTCCGCACCGTGCTTTTCCGACTTGCCACGGTAGCTGATGTCGACCTTGCTGGGCTTCTGCGCGATGATCGGGCGGCCAGGGCGGCTGGCGCCCTTGATGGCGAGCACTTTGCGATGGCGCCGCAGCCGGCAGTAGGCATAAACGTCCTGGGTATTGTGGCCGCCCGAATCGATCAGCGTGGCGACGATCGACAACGGCACGCCGGACGGGTGCGGAATGTGAGCGGTGAGGATGGCATCGAGATCCCGCCACACGGCATCCTCAGAAGGCGCCCCCCAGAGCACCTGGTAATCGATGACCCAGCGTTCGAGGCCTTCGCCCCAACCCCAAATCATCATTTCAAGGCGATTGGGCTGGACATCGACAGCAGCAGTCAGCAAAAGGACGCCGGCGGGAATAGTGCGCAGCGGGTAGTCTTCGGCACGTGCCTTGAGGGTGTCGGCCTTGGCGGTTTCCTGCGCAGCATCCCAACACTTGGCCAGGCGCGTGTTGTAGAAAACCTGCATTGGTTCCTGGTCGCCACGATCGAGGGCGGCCTTGGCCTTGACGTATTGTCTGGCCAGCGACAACCATGCAATCGAACCTGGTGGCGCGCAAAGAGCGGACACATGAAAGCTGACGGTGATGCCGTCGCCTTCCGCCGTGGCACGCCACTCGCCGGCGGCGAGCATGACGGCCTTGTGGTGCTCTTGGATCTCAGCACCGCAGTCGGGACAGACGATCCAGGCTTCGGTAAGTTCGGCAGTCCAGCGAACGTTTTCCCATTCGAGAATATGCATATGTCCGCAGTGCGGGCACGGCACAAAATAGCGGCGCTGGTCGCCTTCCTTGAACAAGGCATCGATGCGGCTCAAGCCTTCGAGCGTCGGGGAGCTTGAGTAGTATTGTTTGGAATTGTTGCCGAAGGTGCTGACCCGCGCGCCGGCAAGTTCAACGGGGTCGCCTTCGCCATCGACGCTGAGTTCCCATCGATCAACCTCATCGCCATAGACGAAGCGCGCGGCGATCTCTGCCAGGTTGGAGGCGCTGCCGGCGGTGGCAATGTAGAGCGTACCGCCATCGAATTCCTTGGTGTCCATGGTGTTGCGCGCATCGCGACTACGCGGCTCAGCTACGCGCTCGCGCAGCACGGGCACGGCGTCGATGGTGTTACTGATGCGATTGCTGACGCGCTTGGCAATATTCGTCGTCGGCAGCAGCACCAGGAAGTTGGCCGGAGTCTGGTGAATGCTGGCGCCGATCCAGTTCAATCCGACCTGTGTCTTGAGCATCTGCGAAGCGCCTTCGACAATGACACGCAGGCATGGGTCCATAGGCGACAGGCAGCGCATAATCTGGCGCGCCATCGGCGTGCGGTCAGTGCGGTACGGCCCAGGGTGAGCGGCGCCGGATTTTTTCGGGATGACCATGTTGTCGTCGGCCCACTCGTCGACCCACATGTTTGGATCTGGCGTGAGACCTTCCGCGAAGGCGGTGCAGTAGGCCAGGAACCCGTCAGCGATCGCGCCCATCATCCAATCCTGGTATCAAGAGACGTGGCGGTCACGCGGGCCACCTGGTCGAGCGCCTTGCGGAGTTCGTCGGCCAGGCGGATTTCGATCTCGCGCGAATCAACTAGCGCGGCCAGGTCGGAGGCTACGGTTCCTGGGATCGCCAGGATCATGTCGCGCAACAGACGGCCGGCTTCATAGGCGGCACGATGGACGGCATCGCGCTTTACCAGCTCGCCATTCAGTTCCTTGAGCTGGATCTCAGCCTTCTCTGCTTCGGCCTGCTCACGACGAGTGCGAGCATCCCAGTAAGCACTGCCTTGGCCTGAACTGCTGTGTCCATCTTGAGTTGGCGAATCTGTACCAGGGGGGGCAGCGGAAGATGACGCAGGATCACGGCCAACATTGGCGCGCGCCGATTGATCTGGATCGGTGTTGCGGGTCCATTGAATGTCGGCAACCTCCGGATCGATCATCTTCCGGCCCTTATCATCGGCCACGGTCGTAATGCGGCCAGTCTCGATGGCTTTCTGAACCGCACGCAGCGAGCTACCGACGAGGCCCCGGCTCTTCCGATTCGCTGCATATTCGCGGTATCCCATCAACTGACGACCCATTGTCGACTACCTCATAAGCCCAATTGACGACCTAGCCGACGACCCCGGCCAAAATCCACCCACTGTTTTTTCCGCGGGGTTCGCATTACCCGTGTTGGGCGAGGCTGGGGAGGACCCGGAGATAATCATCGGGCGCTCCCCACCGCTGCCGTCAGTTCCTTGGCGAACTCGCGATCGAAATTGTTGGCAACGATACCGACGCCGATCTTCTGTAGATCAATGAACTGGCGCCAATGGCCTCGCTGAACGTACATGATCATTGGCTTAATCACGCTGCTACTCCCAGTCTCGATGCGCTTCCAAACGCCCGAGTGCAGATGCGTCCTGTCGCCAGGAAGAATCACGAAGTAGCCGATGCCCTTCTGTTGCTTGCTGACCTTTCCGGCACGTCGGAACACGCGCAAATTGCGGACGTTTGCACTGATGACGCCAAGCAGTTCGTTGAGTGCCGGCTTGCGCATGTTCCCGCGATTGTCGAGCGGACACGCGCCGCCGGGCACAGCCATCATTCCGGCCGGAATCAAGCCAAGACCGCGCAACAGACCCTCGATCTTCTTCCAGTCCCGGGTGCCACCCGTAAATAGATGATGCAGCGCCTTGTAGTAAGACACGCCGCCTTCAGGCGCATCGGCGCGCAAGATGACCGCCGAACTCAAATTAGTCTTGTCTGCCCTCTCTATCCTGAATGCACGCAGCGTAAATACCGTCGCGCCACCGCCGAAAGTTTTGTTCATCTCTTCCTTGATCGCCCCATTGGCAATAAACGCGAGATTGTTGAGTGCGCGGCTGGCAGCGAATGGCACTTGTTTCTGCGCAAGGTTGGACAGGTTTCGCTTGAGGTCATCCAGTCCCGTTATGATTGTCGTTGTCATCAGCGCTTCCTCCCACGTTTCTTACTCACGGTGGCTGGCACGGTGGCAGGCGCCGTGACCGCAACCTCAATGTGCATCGCCGCCACCGATACGGCCATGCCGCTGGGCACATAACGCTGACCGAGGGTATGCCCCGCCTCAAAAGCAAAGAAGCGCTGTGCGGGCTGACAGTCGGCACGCAAGCCCCTTCGGATCACATCATCGATTTCCTTGACGCCGAAGGCTTGACGCATATCATCAATGAATGCCGCAACCGACGGCATCAGCGCCCGCATGTTTTGGCGGTTGAGTGTCAAACCTCAAACTCCCGGGCCTGGTCAAAACTCACACGAAAACCAGATGCGTTTCTGTGTCCGCCGCCGCCGTACATGCGCGCTATTTCAGCGACATCCTCGCCACTCTCGGTAGAGCGCAAGCTGAAAGACCTTCCCTGAGGAGTGTCCCAGTAGCATCCGGCAAAGGGTTTTCCATGGGCCAACGCGTGGCCAGCGTCGCTGGTCATCGTGTAGGGAAGATTTGCTATATCGACAATGAACCCGCCGATTCGCATGGGACGCGTAACCACCGCCAGCAATTCCGCAACATCCTTGAAATGCTTACGCTCAAGAACTTCGCCTTCCCGTGCCAGGTCCGTCGGGTTTGTCGCCATAAGCCGATCCCATACGGCGAAGTCATAGGGATAACTGAATACACTGGCCTGAATCTCCCGAGTCTTGGGGAGCGCAAAACGCCAGAGGTCGCGATCCTCGACATGCAGCAGCAGCGGCGGGGGCGCTTCGCCTGGAAAGCAGTAATCCCAGGTGATGCGCGCTCCTGAACGGTCCATGTCGAAAACTGTCCGGGCTCCGGACAACCCGGATAGATCAGCTTCAGCCGTCTTGTGATGGTCCAGGATTGTGACCGACGCGGCATGCTCGATCATTTCTTCCAACACGGGGCGCTTGTAGCTGAAATCGACCAGCACAACATCCTTCCCGGTGACATCAGGAGGAGGGTCCCCATAGACTCCCGCATGAAACCCAACAGCATCACCAAGCGCGCGGCGCACTACCCATGCTGAAGTGAATCCGTCCGCACAATTCCCGTGATAAATGCAGAGCGTGCTCATCGTCTCCTCCTGGAACAAACAGCGATTAATAAATAAATACATTGCGCGCACACGCACGCGCGCGTGAAAAACACTGTCACTGTCACAAACCCAGTCATGGCGTGGCTTTCAGCCTGTGACAGTGAAATTGTGGATAAGTGGTGCTGTCACAAACCCACTGATACCAAGGCTTGCGACTGTGACAGTGAAACTGTGGATAAGTGGTGCTGTCACAAACCCATATAATTCAGATCGGCACATCGTCATCCCCTTTGTCTGCTTGATCCTCAAGCGTCAGGCGCTTGAATCCGCGCACCTGAACCTCGCCTATGCGGTCGCGATCCGGATACCACCCGAGGGCGTCCATGCAGGCACGAACGTGCTTCTGAGCATTTCCTAAGTGGTCAATGCGAGCAGGTTCCAGCTTCAGGGCTTGCTCGAAGATTTCCGGGTAGGAGACAAACTTCGCCAAGGCCATCTCCGGCTTACCCAGCCACAGCGCAATGAAGTCCACCCAGGGATGGGCGATCAACCGTGCCTTCTGTTCCGGCACGCACAGCTCGTTTTCTTCCTCCCGACTGGGGAATACGCTCTCATTGGCGCGAACGCGATGCAGCGCCTCTGCGTAGAGCTGTGGCAGCCATTCCTTGAGACGTTCGAGATTGGCATTACAGATTGCGACCGGCCAGAAGCGACGATTGCCCGTGGTATCCCGAAAATATTCAGTCTCGTTGGTGGTACCGCCGAACACTAAGGTGCGCTTGAAGGTCTCGAACTGCTCTGCGTATGGTGCACGCAGCTTGTCGTCCATCTGCGAGATGAAGGCTTTCACCGCCCGATGGTCGGCCTGGTTGAAGGCGTGCATCTCGGATATTTCATAGAGCAGACAGCCGTGCAGGGCCATCCGCGAATCCTTGTCGAGGTTCGCCGAAAACGGCGTATCGTTGAACCATTCATCACGCATCGCCAGGATGCGGAAAGCGCTGCTTTTCCCCCGTCCTTGCGGACCCTCGAAGATCAGCATGTAATCGAACTTACAGCCCGGCTGCAGCACGCGCTTGACCAGGCCCATCAGAAATTTTCGGCCAACCAAACGGTGGTAAGGCTTATCCAGCGCCCCCATGCATTCGATCAGCCAATAGTCGAGCCGATCTGTGCCGTCCCATGCGGGCAAGGCGTTGAACTGCTCCAATACCGGGTTCATGAAATTTCGCCAGCCAGCCAACGCGACGGCATCGCTCACATCGCGCAGTTTCATCAGCACGCCGATCTCGTTGGCCAGCCAGTCGGCCAGCTCGGAGGTGTCCTTCGGCTTCCATTCACCGACCACACCGCCCCAGGGCGGCTCTCTCAGCAATTCGACGCGATTGGCAAAGACGTTATAGCCAACCAGCTTGGCCAGGGAAGGATGCTCCATGAGCATATGCACAGCATTTTCCCGGCATGGCTTGGCGTTGCCCGTTTCGCTGCGCCACAAACCGCGCCTCCAAAAAGGGTTGCCAAGAATTTCGGCTGTAATCATTTCCCCAGCGGGAGCTTGCACAAGGGGTACAAATGGTTTCGGTTTCCAGCCGCGCGGCGATTTCCAGCCGGCCTGCTTGGCGTGATGAAACAGGGTGCCGATACCTACCCGACCAGGCTTGAAACTTTTCCAATGCGACACCAGCTCGCGGGAACCCGGGTACTTGTCCGAGCGTGCCGACCAGGCATCCCAGGCGTCGAATCCATCCGGGCCGAGTGCTGCCTGCAGCGCCATGCCGATCTGATACCAGTCGTCATAACCGACGCCGGGATCGATCGCATTCAGTGCAGACAGCACCCGCTCGCGATCGCTCAAAGGCGATCCGGGTGGCGACGTTTTGGGGGGAGTTTTTGGCGGCGCTGGGGCCTTGTCTGTAAATCCGCCCTTGGCCAGATCGATGGTCTTGCGCAATCGGCGAAGGACCGTCGCATCGATGGCCTGAACATCGGCCGGCGATCCGGCCAGGTGCTTGCCGGTGACCGTAAAGAACTGGCTGCTGCAAAACATCTCGACGCCGATCCCGTTATCCTTGGTGGTATCGGTCTGGCCAAGCACATAGATGTGGAACCCGTTTCCCGAGGGCGACCACTCGGTATAGGACGCGCAGGCCTCGATGATCTTTTGGGCGCGCGGCGATATCTCGCCGGTATCGCAATCGACCATCTTGTCCAGGTCGATGCCGATCAGTCCGTCGTCAGGCAGGAAGGCAAACCCGATGCCGGAAGCCTTGGTCTTATCCATCGCCGCCACGGCGGCATCAAAGGTGACCAACGCTGCGCGATCAGACTCTGACCCCTGCACACCCTTACGAATCTTTCCGGAGGCGTAATAGGGCACCTTCGCCAGCTTCTTTGCCCCCGGCTTGCCTTCCAGGCGCCAGCAGAGCCACTGGGGCCGATCCTTCAGCGCAGACGGGATAGCCGAGAAATCCGGCATCGACTCGCTAGTCCCGCTTGACTGTACGTCGGACATGGCTACCGATCGAAGAAAGTTCCAGTGCTTTGCCCGACCGGCCAGTCATCGGCATGAAACCACCACAGACCAAGCACCGAATCCAGTGCGGGCACTACGGCCACCGGCGGTTTATCCAGAGCGACGCGCGTCACACGGATGCCGACGGCCGTTTCTTCGTGCAAGGTCGCCAGGATTCGCGGCGCAACTCTTTTCATCGAGCGCGGGATTTTTTCTGAGGCGTTTGTCCGACCAGTGCGGCTACCTCGGCCAGCAAGGTCTCAACCCGCTGCATCGTCGCCGCCTCGACTTCGGACATATCGCCCATGTAGCGGGCGATCAGATAATGGATCGGCGTCAGATCACCCTGGGTCTGAATGTACCGCTCCATCATGTCCACCGAGACATGCCTGGTTCCCTCGTCATTGAGGGCACAGGAAAGGTTACCCGGTGCCATGTCGAGATCGCCGGCGACCCGTTTGAGGCCGCGCTGATAGACGCCGGCGGCGATCACATCGCGAACATTGCGGAAACGCGTGGTCAGGTCGGGTTCTAGTTGCAAAGTCAATTGCTTAGGGTTGGGGCTGATAATCATTGAGAGAAATCCTTATCACCCGTTATCGGGAGTTATCACTGCCAAAAGAGTAAAAAAAAGAGACCGGCGCGGGGTTTCGGCGCCGGTCGAAGCCCCGGCGAACCGGGACGGGAGGAGACAACAAAGGTTCCAGTCATGGCAAAATCAGATTTCCACATCACCATTCACCCTGAAAGGAGCTTTCATGGGACTGCGCTGGACTCATTTTCCGTATTGTCTTCAACGGCTGAAAGACGGTCGCTATATCATTTTGAATCGCCGCTACAAGCCCATTGGAAACCAGGGAACAAACTGGGTCGATTACGAAACCGATCCGACCGTCGTGAAAATCAGAATGACCAAAGCAACCGCGAAGAAACTTTCCTGGAAAGGCAGCGAGGACGTCGAGGTCATCCATCTCTACAACGACGGTTGCATTCCAACAAATGGTGCGGCACATATGACGGCCTATTGCAAGCGATTGGCGATATTGATGGCGCTCAAGATCAAGACACCGTAATCGCGGCCAGGCGGCAAGCCATCCCAAAATCGAGGACCAGAACGTCCTTTACTTCGATTGGCGCTTCGTTGGTCAGCATCAGGGTGTCCGGCAGCAGCGGCAGCCGCTCATTCCAATCGTCAATAATGCGCGAGCAATTAAAATGTGCCGCCAGAGCTTTTGCGTTCCGGGACTTTCCGCAAGCCTGCGGACCATGGATGATCACTGACATCACGTTCCTTTCTGGCGGCTCAAGCCGCCTCCTGTTCGGGTTGAAGGTGGGACATTCCAGACGGGTAGAATCGATGTGTCGGCATCTCAACCACCCGAAAGGAATGACCCATGGAAGACTTCAATTCGCACGTCAAGTTGACAGTGGAATCAGAAAGCAAGGCCCGCATCCGCTGCAGGTACGAAATCACTTTTGCGGACGCAGAGCTGAACTGGGTCACTTCGCTGCCACTTTCGGATGGCGAATCCCTCGGACAGCTTCAGCGCCGAGTGGCTGGAAAATTGTTACGACATCTTCTCGACTGTTTTCCGGAACTAGACAAGGATTCGCCCGACGCTCCGCAAGGCTGAGCAGTCGAACTATTTCCCGCAGCTCCTTCAGGATGGCTTTTTCGCCAGGGCTCATGTCGTGGTCAAACATCTCAGGCATCCTCCCGTTCGGGTTGATGGGCGGCCAGCCCATGACGGATAGAATGGAAGTTCTCACACAACCACCAACCGAAAGGACTGGCCATGATCGACCACATATACGAAGTCCACTTCCTATTCCCTGCCGAGTTCTTCGCAGAGAAAGTGCCATTTCCACAACTCAGACTTCCGGAGATACCAGGAATCGGAGACACTCTCTCGTTCGAGGAACTTGCGAATGGAGATTGCAGATATCCCTGCTTCATCGTGGCGAACAGGTATTTCCATTTGAGGGACGGAACCATATCAGTCGTCACACTTTCCCTTGTTCTTGGAGACCCGGAGGGGATTGTTGTGCAACAGACAAGTTGATTCGTTCACCGCAGTGCTGGCGATATGCAATACCTTCTATCCGCCTGATCTTGCGTAATTCGATCCAGATCAAGCTCAGGATCACAAAGATTGGAGTGGTACTTGCCAGGACGATCAGAACCAGATCACTCATATCAGGCTGCCTCCCGCTTTGGTTGTTGAACAATTGGAGAGACATGGATTCGCAGACCACGCGAAATCCAGTAGACGACGCGATCAGGATTCGGCTGGGTGCCATGAAGACGACAGAGCACGAGCAGCGTGGCGAGGTAAAGGCGCAGCCACCACGTCAAGCGGACGGTGACAACGAGGTATGCTAATCCAGTCGCCATCACGCCGCTGCCTGTTCGGGTTGGCCGCAGCGCGTTCCGCGCAGGTATGCCCAATCGACATCCGGACGCAATTCCTCACAAGTAACTTCACCATTTGTCGCCCGTTCGATCGCTGGACAGCGTTCGGCAGGAACGCGGCGAATCCCAGTCCGCCATTGACTCACGGTAGGAGAACTGACCTTAAGAATTCGCGCCAGCGCGCCCAATCCGCCCAGGAGATCGCAAGCTCGTTCAATGTGATTCGTTTGCATAAGGCGCAAGATAAGGCAATGCCTAATGTTTGTCAAGAGGCATTGCCTAATGATGATTTGTTAGTGTCAAATTAGGCAATGCTTACAAAAGAAGCGCTAGGAGCCGCTATCCGCGCCGCCATAGTTGAGAAGAAAAAGATCACACCGCAGAAGGTGGCGGACGACTTTGGTGTAAAAGCACCATCTGTTCAGGGGTGGATGAAAACCGGAAGGATCTCAAAGCCCAATTTTGAAAAACTTCGGCAATACATGGCCGATGTGGTTGGCCCTGAACACTGGGGACTATCGCAAGAAGCCGTATCCACCAGAAAAACAAAGTCACCTATTAATCCGCGCATAGCAGCCGTTGTAAAAATGATGGAAGAAACAGATGATGAGGGAAAAATCAGAGCGCAGTCCGCAGTCGAAATGGCTCTGGCACTGTATTTTCAAGGATCAAAACCAAAGGAATACGTTAAAAAGCGTGCATAGGCCAGCTTGCCCCGGCTGACCTTGCAAGGATCAAGTGGGGCATGACCCAAACCCCGTCATATTTTGTAGAACGTAGAACAGAACCTCGCGGCCCCGCCAATATTTACTACGCAAATCCGTGGCCGGCGAAGTCATGCGAGATTGATGTTGCTTAAGGGAGGTAGTCATGGGATCGTTCAGCGCGTTTCACTGGTTGATTTTTGGCATTTTCGTCTTCTTTATCGTCAAGGCATTTTCTTCCTTTGGCAAGAATACCGCTGCGATGATTTGCTCAAACTGTGGATCGCGCAGTGGGGCGCAATCCAAGGTTCGCGGCAGCATTGGCATTGAAATTGTCTTGTGGTTATGCCTGATCGTTCCGGGCATTATCTATAGCCTGTGGCGCATGAATACGCGACACTCTGTATGTGCCGCGTGCGGCCAACCCAGTCTGATTCCCGTTAGTACGCCAAGGGGCGCAGAACTTGCCGCGAAGTTTCCGATGCCGGAATGATCCGCTGGCTGGTGGCTGCCATTCTGGTAGCTTCAGTATCAACCATCGACGCCAAGATATATCGCAGCGCCGCAGCGATTGCAGAATTTAAGCGCCTACAACCTTGTCCTTCTACGGGAAAGACACGCGGTGCTTGTCCCGGATGGCAAATTGACCACGTAATGCCGCTCAAGTGCAAGGGTGACGATCACCACTTAAACATGCAATGGCTCACTATCCAGGCGCACAAGGAAAAGACAGCGCGCGAATCGGCATGGTGCCGGAGGTGACCTTCACCGCCAACCGCCCCAGTTCGGCCACAACCAAAACCGGAGTACTGCTTTCCCGATTCAATCAATTTTCGCGTCACTGACGCTCTGATTATTCCCTGATCCAATGCCCGGCCTGTCCGGGCTTTTTTTCGTCATCGATCTAGCGACAAAGTCGGCATAAAAGATAAGGCAATGCCTATTGACAAGAATTAGGCATTGCCTTATCTTTCTCCCGTCGCAGGCAAACCACCGCCACTTTCCAACCAACGGGAGAAAACATGAACGCACCAGATCGCGCAGCGCACACGCCCGGCCCCTGGATGTGGGAGGGGTACACGCTCAAACCGGAAATACCCAACCCTGATGGTTCCGCCGTACACACCATTCTCCAAGCCGAGACCATGGCCTGGGGCTATGTCATGTCGAATCTCGATGCCACCTGCGTTGAGTCCGACGCAAACCAGCGCCTGATCGCCGCCGCGCCCGAGCTCCTCGATGCTCTGCGAATCGCCGAGCAATTCATGGCCGGATTTGAGGATGACGACGCCCAGATCGGCATGGGTATCCAGTTGGCGATCATTCGCGCGGCCATTGCCAAAGTGGAACTGGGAGGGGAACCGTGAGCACACCACTACCCCGCCAGATCGCCTTCGGTGGCACCACAAATCAAGCTGACTACAGCATTCCGCCCTGGGACGGCATTTCCCGCATCAACTCTGCCGGTCAGGCGGGGTGTATCAAGCGCATCCCACTTCGCTCGGTGCATGAGGCTATTAGATTCGCAGCGAAGACATTCCGCCGGAGCCAGGCCAAGGTGCGCTGCCTGTCGCTGGCTGACGGGAATAACGAGCTTCTCGAAGCGATTAACGAACTCTCCTACCACACGTTTGTTGCCGGCGTCGCCGCCGGCACCCTATGCGCCTCAGCGCTCAGCTCCTGTTCGGAAAGAACGCAGCGCCAGGTGCGCCATCCATATTCAGATCATTTTGCAGAATGCCACTGTGGCGCGATCTATAAAGACGATTGCTCCTGCATCCGTGAAGATTCCCACTGGGATAACAAACCGCGCCTCAATGAGTTCCTTTCCGACGTAACGCACTCTCCGCATCAGCGGCAGCAAGCGCGTGAGTGGCTAGACGCACTGCCATCGCCGGCGCCAACTTTGTCAGTTTCGCCGCTTCAATCTGCGACCTTAAATCCGTCGCCAATCGCTCTACATCCAACTGATGCGACATCGCTGCAACGACTATTCCAAGCGCTGCACCTTGCGCTTCGATCAGTTCTACAAAAAGTTGCTTCAGTTCTCTTTCGTCCATAACACCTCCAAGAAAAGTCCTCGCTCACTCTACCACCGGAGATTAGCCATGGCACGTCAACACTCCCCGCTGCAGCAGATCAAGGAAGCCCGGCAGATTGCCAAGGACTTCAACCTGTTCCTCAGTGAAAAGAAGATCGGCGATCGCACCGATTACCTGTTGTTCCGCATCACCGGCGGCGGCCACGTTTTCATCGGCAAACGCAGTAGCCCCGCCGGCATCCGTCAGTTTGTCGCCCAAGTCGCTAATTGTCGTTAGGAGACGCCACCATGATCGCCATCCCCATCATTCCCGGCCTGCTGTACCGCGTTCGCGGCCTCGGACACAACATCCTCATCATCGCCGACCACGGCTGCACGGCGTCCATGATCGTCGCGGAAATGCTGCTGCCAACCACAACAGGAGCACAAGCATGCGCGGCATAACTCAAATCGCCATGGTGCTGGCCTCGATCATCCTCCTGCTCGGCTTCCTGCAGACCCGCGACGAAAACGACCGCCGCGCGGATCTGCTTGCGCAATTCGAACGTCTCTGCATTCCGCTCCAGCCCGGCGATCGTGCCGTGGCCGAATGGAAAGACGGCAAGTTCACCTGCATCACCTATCAATTCCCCGGCTACGGCATTGCGCCACGCATCGTCCGCGCAGAACAGCTGGCCTGGTCACCAAGCGCAGAAAAGCCGCTTTATCGTTTTCCCACCACCACTGAAAAGGAGTCGCAATGAACGCACCCGAAACAAACCTCGCCACCCAACTCACCATCGCGATGCCGGACCTAAACCCCGGCGAGCGCCTGGTCGCCACGGTCATCACGCCGAACGGCCGCCGCGACCACGTCATCCGCATGGCCCAGGAAGTGCAGACGTCTGACGAACTGACCTGGAAGGCCGCAATGAAATTCGCCGAGGACGCCGGCGGCGAACTGCCGGACCGTGTCGAAGGCGCGCTGCTCTATGCCACGAAGGAAGAGGGCGAATTCGAGCCCGATTGGTATTGGACCCGTGAGCAGGACGCCGGCGACGAGTCCTGTGCCTGGCTGCAGAGCTTCAGCCACGGCCGCCAGGACAACGACCACAAGGGCTACCAGTATCGGGTGGTCCTCGTCCGCAGAGTAGCCATTCAGCCATTCACCAATTCGGAGTCTGTTTGCGATGAAAAATAACCAAGCCACATTGACGATGGACGTCGGCGGCGCGCAGCTCACCGTCGAGACGCAAGCCCTTTTCCGCGCCTGGATGGAAAAACACCTGTCCGGCAATACATCATCCGCAGATCCCCTTAACAGGCCACCTTTGCGCTATGGCGAGCGCTACGTTGGCGCAATCCTGGGCAAAGACGGCCATGGACATCACGTCATTCGGCTGCCATACGAACGCGACAAGCAATTGAACTGGAAAGACGCCATGGCTTACGCGGCGCAAGAAGGTGCAGAACTGCCTGATCGCGTCGAAAGTGCGTTGCTCTACGCCAAGCGGGAGCCGGATGAATACGTGGCTGAATATCACTGGACCCGTGAGCAGGACGCCGGCAACGAGTCCTATGCCTGGCTGCAGAGCTTCCTCAACGGCGGCCAGACCATCATCCACAAGGACGTCAAGTATCGGGTGGTCCTCGTCCGCAGAGTAGCCATTTAACCATTCATCAATTTCGAGATTTAGGGAGAACCGGGTCATGAGCGAAGCTAAGAAAGCGTGGATAAAGAAGAACCTCAAGAAGGGTGAGAAGTACGCGGGTATTCTGCTTGGCAAGGAAGGCCAACGAGATCAGCACATCATTCTGATACCAAATTGGGGACAAGACCTCACCTGGGCGCAAGCCAAGGCGTTTGCAAAAAATTGCGGAGGGGAATTGCCGACGCGGCGCGAGCAATCCCTGCTGTTCGCGAATCTGAAAGACCAAATCAAGCCTGGCTGGTATTGGTCCAGCGAGCAGTTCGCCGGCTTCGAGTCCTATGCCTGGCTGCAGAGCTTCGACAACGGCTACCAGAGCAACGTCCACAAGGACGACAAGTATCGGGTGGTCCTCGTCCGCAGAGTAGCCATTTAACCCTTCAGCCATTGCAAATCTTTTTTTGATTTTTATCAGCATGGGCCTCCATTCCGATACGCCGATCTACAAAGCAACCTTCGAACTGTTGAAGGCTGTCATGCTGGTTGCCAAGAACATGCCCAGGGACTTCAAACAGACCCTGGCATGCGATCTGCGCGATCGGTGCGTGAAGATCACCGTCTTGATCCTGCGCGCCAATAAGGCTCAGGATAAGACACTTCACCTGGACGAACTCCTCGAACACCATGAGGAGATCGAACTATTGATCCGGCTGGCGCGCGACATACAGGCGATTTCGCTCGCCCAGTATGCCAAGGTGATCCAGTTATCGGACAGCGTAGGCAAGCAAGCGAATGGGTGGCGCGGGTCGCAGTTGCGTCAGACGCATGAAGGTCAAGGCCATCATGACAGAACGCTTTTTTGATCTGGTCGTGCCGCTGGCCCAGGGAGAACTTCCCTTCGCCACCGCCATGCGCACCACGGAAACCACCGACGAAGCAATACCCGTTCGGGCTTGGTCCGGCGCAGTTTCCCAACTGGGATTGTTTGATTCATCCCGGCCGGGCGACGTCGATAGCACGAATAAACGCAGAACGCCGACAACGAGTCCTATGCCTGGCTGCAGAGCTTCAACAACGGCAACCAGAACAACAACCACAAGGACAACAAGTATCGGGTGGTCCTCGTCCGCAGATGAAACCGCACCATGCCCTGCTGATTTTTCTTTTACCGAGCTTGTCCAAGCCTACGAGGATTGCCGCCGCCACAAGCGCAATAAATCGACGGCCCTGGCTTTCGAGATCGACTGCGAACGCAATCTGTGCCGCCTATATGACGAACTGCAGGAAGGCAGCTATCGGCCGGGCCGCTCAATCAGCTTCGTCATCACCCGGCCAAAGCCCCGCGAAGTGTGGGCGGCGGAATTCCGCGATCGCATCGTTCATCATCTGCTCTACAACAAAGTCGCGCCCAGGTTCCATGCTGGCTTCATTGCCGACAGTTGCGCGTGCATTCCCGGGCGCGGCACGCTCTACGGCATCAAACGACTGGAAGCGAAAATCCGCAGCATCACGCAAAACTGGAGCCGCCCAGCGCACTACCTCAAGCTTGACCTGGCCAACTTCTTTGTCAGCATCGACAAGCGGATTGTCTTCGAGAAGCTGGCCAGGCGCATCACCGAACCCTGGTGGCTGGATCTGGCTGGCACGATCCTGTTTCACGATCCGCGCCAGTCGTTCAACTACCACGGCGATTCGTCTCTGCTTGAGCGGGTTCCGTCTCACAAACGCCTGACCAACCAGCCCTCACACCTGGGCCTGCCGATCGGCAATCTGTCGTCGCAATTCTTCGCCAATATCCTGTTGGATGTGCTCGATCAGTTCGCTAAGCATCAACTCGGTGCGCGGTACTACATCCGCTATGTCGACGACATCGTGCTGTTGCACGAATCCCCGCAGTGGCTGAATGATGCCAAGGCGCAGATCGAGGTATTCCTCGCTGATAACCTCAACCTGCGCATCAACCCGGCCAAGACCATCCTGCAGCCGGTGGATCGCGGCGTCGATTTCGTTGGCCAGGTGATCAGGCCCTGGCACCGAACAATGCGCCGGCGCACGTTCAACGAAGCAATGAGCAGAGCCGCATCGATAGACGCCGGCGACTTACTCGAAACCGCCAACAGTTATTTCGGCCTATTCCGTCAGGCCAGCCATAGCCACGCTGATCGTGCGCGCCTTTCCAATGTTCTGCGCTACCGAGGCCACTGTATCAGCGGCGACCTCACCAAAACTTACCGCAAGTCAAATCAATTTTCCAAGGAGATCGCCCTATGAATGCCCCAGCAACAACCGCCACCCTGCCTGTCGCGCTGCCGGTCGAATCGATCTGCGCATCACCGACCAACCCCCGTAAGCACTTCGACCAGGCCAAGCTCAACGACCTGGCCAACTCCATCCAGAAACTCGGGGTGTTGCAGCCAATCCTTACCCGGCCGCTGCCGGCCTGCAACAAGCAGCCCGACGGCGTGCTCTACGAGATTGTTTGTGGCGAGCGACGCTGGCGCGCCGCCAAGCTCGCTGGCCTGGTCGATATCCCTGCCTTCTGGCGCGAACTAGGCGACCAGGAAGTGCTGGAGATCCAGATCGTCGAGAACCTCCAGCGCGAAGACGTTCATCCGCTCGAAGAAGCCGAAGGCTATGAGCGGCTGATGAAGGACTACGGTTACCAAGCCGAGCAGCTCGGCGACAAAATCGGCAAGAGCAAGGCCTATATCTACGCCCGACTCAAGCTCACCGCACTGTGTCCGGCCGCGCGCAAGGCCTTCTATGCGGACGATCTCAATCCATCCACCGCGCTCCTGGTCGCACGCATCCCCGTCGCCAAATTGCAAGAGCAGGCTACCAAGGAAATCGCCCATGGCCGTTTCGGCAATGGCGAACCCATGTCCTACCGCATTGCCCTGGATCATGTTCAGCGCACTTACATGCTGCGCCTGGCCGATGCGCCATTCTCACGCGCTGATGAAAACCTGGTGCCCGGCGTCGGTCGCTGTCATGAATGCCCGAAGCGCACCGGCAACCAGCAGGAGCTTTTCGCAGACGTCAAGAATGCAGACATCTGCACCGATCCGGAATGCTTCGAATCCAAGAAACTCGCCCACGTCGCCGCGCAGAAGGCAGCAGCCAAGGCAGAGGGCCGCAAGATCATCGACGGCGCCGAAGCCAAGAAGATCAAGCCGAACAGCTACAACAACGACCTCGCCGGCGGCTATGTGGATCTCGACAAGAAAATCTATTCCGATTCGAAGAACCGCACCATGCGCCAGATCCTCGGCAAGGACGCGCCCAAGCCGGATCTGCTGATTGATCCGCACGACAAGGGCAAGGTGATCGAGGTCATTGCCAAGTCCACCATCGAGGAGCACCTGGCCGCCAAGGGCGTCAAGATCCCCAGCGAGGTCACACGCCAGGCGCGCTCGGCCGAGGAGAAGGAAGCCGCACGCAAGCAGAAGCAGGAAGTCACCTTCCGCCAGCGCTTGTTCGAAAGCATACGCAGCAAACTCACCATCGACTTCGACACCCGCGCTGAGGATGCATTGCTCGACCTGCGCGAATTCCGCCTGGTCACCACCACCATCATCAACGGACTGCAGTTCGAAGATCAGAAGCGCCTGGCGCGGCTCTGGATCGCTGTGGAAGACAAGACCGACGATCACGAGCTGGTCCGTCAACTCAAGGACCGCATCGACAGCTTTGAGCGCAAGGACTGCGCGCGGCTGATGATCGAGGCCTCGATCGCCGGCCAGGTTTCGGTATGCAGCTATTCCGACACCAAGCCGATAAGGCTGCTGGATACCGCTGAAGCCCTGCAGATCGACGCCGCCGCCATCAAGAAGGGCGTCATCGCCGAGAGCAAAGCCAAGGAGAAGCCGAAAGCTGCGTCGACGGCGGCCAAAAAGTCCGAGCCAAAGAAAGTGCAGGCGAAAACTGCAAAAGTGCAGCCGGCCGCTGCATCTTCAACCACTGGCGAACCGAAGATCGGCGATCGGGTGCTGATCAAAAACGGGCTCAAGGGACCAAGCGGGCACCGGCGCAAGTGTTGCGGCAAGACTGGCACCATCGATTCCATCCAGGGAGAAGGCGCGTATTTCACCGTCCGGCTTGGCCCGAAAGCTCGGGATGTCGTCACCAATCTTGTCGAGAATGAATTTATTCGCATGGAAGATGCGGCCTCGTCTAATCCGCCCGTTTCGGCCATCGAAGATCCGAATGTGATCGCGGCCGGACAGGCGGCACGCATGCCTTGGCCATTCCCCACGGGTACATCAGCATGACGATCGCCACCTGTATCGGCTGCGGTTGCACAGACACACAGGCCTGCTATGACGACGCCAACGATACGGCCTGCCATTGGCTGCGCGTTGATCGGTACGCATGCCTGGGCGTCTGTTCATGCTGCAAGGAAATCGTTGAAGCCTGGGATGCGGGTGATCGCCAGGTGCGCGTTCCGATCAACTCTGGGAGCCACTGTGAAAGTTAAATCAGTCTATTGCCACCTAGACCACTTCAAGGGAATTCCGCAAGCACACGCGACGATCGACGTGCCTGGTCTGGGCGAAGTAAAGATCGAGCATGCGCTTACTGAGGCAACCATTCAAATAATCATGGCGGAATCCATTGCCGCGTTGAAAATATCGCTGGGGCAGGTTCTCGTTGCCTCCGAACCGGAGCCGCAATCATGAGCTGGATACTCACTGCCAGCGGCCGGCATTTCAGCTACCTCGATCCGCGCCCCGATGATATTCACATCCTCGACATCGCCCAGGGGCTGGCCAACGAATGCCGTTATGCGGGCCACACGCGGGCCTTCTACAGCGTCGCCCAGCATGCCTGGCTCGCAAGTCAGATCGTGCCCAGGGAACTCGCCTTGGAGGCCTTGCTGCATTCCGCCAGCAGAGCGTATTGCAAGGACATTCCGCGCCCGCTGAAAGAACTGCTGCCGGATTATCGGCAGATCGAGGCACGGGTTGATGGCGCGATACGCTACCGATTCGGTTTGCCAGTCAAAATGAGCGCGGACATACACCGCGCCGATCTGATCATGCTGGCCACCGAACGCCGCGACCTGATGCCGGCTGATCAAACGCCCTGGGCAATTCTCGCCGGCGTCGAGGCGCTGCCTCGCAAAATCATCGCCATGCAGCCAGCGCGCGCCCAGGCAATGTTCATTAAGCGCTATGTCGAACTCACTATTGAAGTCAGGAGGGCCGCCTAATGGCCAGCGTCAATAAAGTCATACTCATCGGCCACCTGGGCAAAGACCCCGACGTGCGCTACATGCCCAACGGCGACCAGGTCACCAACCTCACCCTGGCCACGTCGGAGACGTGGAAGGACAAGACCAGCGGCGAGAAGAAGGAAGCCACCGAATGGCACCGCGTAGTGTTCTTCCGCAAGCTCGCCGAGATTGCCGGTCAGTACCTCAAGAAAGGTGCGCAGGTCTACATCGAGGGCAGCCTGAAAACCCGTAAGTGGCAAGACAAGGAAGGGCAGGACCGTTACACCACCGAGATCGTCTGCAACGAAATGCGCATGCTCGGGTCACGGCCAGGCAATGGCGGACCGCCACCAGTCGGCTCGGCACAGCCACCAGCCGCACCACAGCAATCGGCTACTGGCGATTCTGATTCTGATGACATCCCGTTCTGACCCCATGAACACGCCCAGTAAAAAACTATCCAGTCTTGAGCTTGCCCAATTGCTGCAAGACGCCGAGAAGAACTGGCCGACGATGTTGGAGCTTTATGCGCAAATCGCGAAAGAAACCAAGGCGAAGTTTGACGCTCTAGTCGATTCCGGATTTACCCCGGTGCAAGCCCTGGAACTGATAAAGGCGAAGGCGATATGAGCACCTGGAACGCCCACCAAAGATTATGGGAAGTCATCAACGGTCCCAGCTCGTGGGCACTGAACCCATTGGTGTGGGTCATTGAGTTCAGGAGACTGGTGGCGTGACTTGCCCCCTCTGCCACCACGCCGAAGATCGCGTGATCCGTTCGCGCGATCGGGATGGGTCAATCCATCGCGTGCGTCAATGTGATCGCTGTGGCCATCGCTGGCAGACAATCGAACTCCCGGCGCTCGATGTCGAGCGCATCAAGCGCATCGAGGCCGCCTGGGGCAATTTGGCAGAAACGATAGGACAGGCTTAATATGCGCCGCATGGGAAGACCAAGAACCAAAGACCGGGATCTGCCGAAAGGCTTTCGCTGTGTTGACGGCCGCTGGTATTGGCGGCCGACCGACGAAGCCACGCGCGAGATATGCCAGCGCCTGGCACCAGGGCGCGCCTCGATCTCCTGCGGCGCCACCAAGGAGGAGGCGCGCCAGTGGTGGGTCAAGACAGTGCTGCCTGCCATGGACAAAGCCTGGGAATCCACCGATGCCGCCGGCACGCTCACGGAGCTGCTGGCGCTGTTCGAGGAACGCGAGATCCCGCACCTGAAATCCGAAGCCGCACGCGAGGCGTATCTGCGCAACTGTGGCGTGCTCAAGAAGGAATTCGGCACACGCCGGTACGCCAAGTCAGAAACGGAAGCAGCGCGCGGCAATTGTCTGCGGCGCATGGATATGCAGCGCTACCTGGACGATGCTCGCGCCACCCGGCCCGTAGCGGCCAACAAGGAAATCCACATGCTGCACCGTGTGTTCCGCCTGGCCAGCGCGCGTTGGGGTCTGACTGAATACAACCCATGCGCGACCGTCGAATATAACCAGGAGATCCCGCGCGACACCTACATCAACGACACCGCTTACCAGGCCGTCTATAGCGTCGCCTCGCCAGTGCTGAAGTGCATGATGGACATTGCGCAGATGACAGGCGCGCGCGCCGGGATGATCTATGACATACGGCTCGCCGATGATGCCGAAGAAGGCCTTTGGATTCGCCCCAACAAGCTCAAGCGCGGCGAATCAAAGAAATCGCAGATATTCGAATGGACCACCGACTTGAAGGACACCATCGATCGCGCCAAGGAAATCCGCAGGCACGTCCAGGGAGGGCAGGGCGAGGTTGCCGTGATGCCGCACGCCTACTTGTTCCTGACGCGCGCCGGCAAGCCATACACCAAGGAATCGTTCAAGTCGCTATGGGTGCGCGCGCTGACCAAGGCCAAAGTGCAGCGCGGCGACTTCCATTTTCATGACATTCGCGCCAAGGCCGGATCGGATTCGGACAGCGACGCCGGCGCGCAAAAACTCCTCAATCACACCGATCCGACGACGACAAAACGCGTCTATCGGCGCCGCCCGGTCGAGGCCACGCCGCTGCCGGCCGTACCCCGCAAAAAAGCAGGCGAGTAATCTATGGATCGTGCCATGCCAGCAGGATTTAGATTTGTCGATGGCCGGTGGTATTGGCGGCCAACGAATCAAGCCGCGCGAATAGTGTGGAATCGAATTTCACCTGACACATCTTCCGCACCGGCTGGGCAATCCGAGGAAGAAGCTCTAGCATGGTACAAAAAGACAGTGGCGAAATCGATTGAAGTGCAGATCACGCGCGGATTCGGCCGAGGCACTATTGGAATGCCGGCACGATCTCTGACAGCGAAAAACAACAAGAGCAAAGCCGCAATCCAAGCTGCCGAGCAGCACAAGCTAGAAAGCCTTTTACTCCGTAGCGAAACTACTGGCGGTTGGATCTACTTCATTCGAGCCGGAGCAACCAATCGTATGAAAATTGGTTACACCAGCAATGTAGATACGCTTTGGCAAAGAGTTTCCACCTTGCAAACCGGCGCTGCCGACTCCCTCGATCTCCTCGATCGCTTTCCAGGGAATAAGACGCTCGAACGACTTTGCCACCACGTCTTTTGCCACCTCAGAATTCATGGGGAATGGTTCAGAAACGAGGGGCTAATTTTGCGCATTCGGATGCGCGCGCGAGCTATTGGATTGAGAGCCGCTTTAGATGAATTTGTCAGGACCTGACAAATTAGCATATTTCTATAGCAATAGGCCTTGATTAAACGCTGCTAAGTTATTGATTATTGGTCGGGACGGAGTGATTCGAACACTCGACCCCTTGCACCCCATGCAAGTGCGCTACCAGGCTGCGCTACGCCCCGACTGGATAAAATTATAACAGATCGCTTGGATGCTTCTGGCGCTGTTGCTTAGGCGCGCAGAAATTCGATGATGCTCAGGAGTTCGGCACGCAGCGGCAGGGGAGACATTGATGTGTATTCCGGCAAATGCCTTGGCGCCGGTTTTGCGGCCGGTTCTTCGAGGCGATGACGGGCGCCGCTGATGGTGAAGCCTTCCTGGTAGAGCAACTCGCGGATGCGGCGCACCAGCAGAACTTCGTGATGTTGATAATAGCGGCGGTTACCGCGCCGTTTGACCGGCCTGAGCTGGGTGAACTCCTGTTCCCAATAGCGCAGAACGTGCGGCTTGACGGCGCAGAGTTCGCTGACCTCGCCTATCGTGAAATAGCGCTTGGCCGGAATGGGGGGCAGCGGGTCTTTACTGTCGGATGTTGCCATTGCTGTCGCGCTTGATATTTTCGACGGCAAGCTTGAGTTTCTGACTGGCATGGAATGTGACAACGCGGCGTGCGGTGATCGGAATTTCTTCACCGGTCTTGGGGTTGCGACCCGGCCGTTGCGGTTTGTCACGCAACTGGAAATTACCGAAGCTCGAGAGCTTGACGCTGTCGCCATTCTCCAAAGCACCACGAATTTCTTCAAAAAAACTTTCGACCATGTCTTTCGCCTCGCGCTTGTTCAGTCCGACTTTTTCGAAGAGCAGATCGGCGAGTTCCGCCTTGGTCAATGTCATTGTTCCCCCTGAATTCCGGTTTGCTTCTGGTTAGGACCGCAAGGCTGCGTCAAACTTGCTCAGTGCCAACTCGGTCAAGCGCTTGATGGCCTTGTCCGCTTCGCTGTCCGCCAAAGTTTTTTCAGTATCTTGCATAACTATGTGGAATGCAAGACTCTTTTTGCTTTGCTCGACTCCTTTTCCCTGGTACACGTCGAACAATTCGACGCTACGCACGATGCTTGGCGCGCCTTCCCGCAAGGCATCCAGGAGCGATGCAACGGGTTGCTCGCGGGCCACCAGCAACGCCAAGTCACGTTCCACTGAGGGGAAACGTGATACCCCCTGATATTGCGGCAACGGTACGGCCGTCAGTGCATCAAACTCCAGTTCAAAGACGACTGGGGCAGCATTGCCGAGGCTGGCAAGTTCGTACTTTTGCACCCATTGCGGATGCAGTTCTCCGATAACCCCTATCTCCTTGCCGGCGAGAAGTACGACTGCCGCGCGTCCTGGGTGCAGTGCCGGATGCTTGGTTTTTCTGAAGTCCAAACGCTGCGGTGCAAACAGAGTCTCGATGTCGGCCTTGAGATCAAAGAAATCCACCTGACGGGTGGATTCTCCCCATTGTTCCGGCAAGGCCGGACCGGAGCATAGTGCTGCCAGCCGCATCGGTTGTTGAAAACCGGCAACGGGTTCCTGTTCCGAGGTTCGCCGAAAGCATCGGCCAACCTCGAATACGCGGACACGCCTGGTGCGGCGGTTGAGGTTGTAGGCCAAGGTGCCGACGAGTCCGCCGATCAAGCCCGAGCGCATGACGCTCATCTGGCTGGCAATCGGGTTGGACAATTTGATCGGATTGGAATTGGGGTAGAAATCAGTTTCCCAATTTGCGTCTACAAAACTGAAATTGACCACTTCCTGATAGTCGCGTTCGGCAAGCTGACGGCGCAACTGCATCGGTGTGCGCCGTTCTTCCGGCAGCAGCGGCATGGTCAGCAGGCCTTTGGGCGTAGGGGATGGGATGTTGTCGTAGCCGTGCAGACGGGCGATTTCTTCGATGAGATCTTCTTCGATCTCGATATCGTAGCGATATGACGGCGGGGTTACGACGAAGTCATTTTCCTCGCACTGCATCGGGAATCCAAGGCCTTGCAAGAGCTTTTCGATTTGCGCAGGACTGAGCGGAATGCCGAGGACTTTGGCGGCGCGCGCGCTGCGCAGTTTGACCGGTGTTCGGGAAGGCAAATTGATTGGCGAAATGGCTTCGACCACTGGTCCCGGGCTGCCCCCGCAGATATCGAGGATCAGTTGCGTGGCGCGCTCGATTGCATTGCGCTGCAGTTTGAAATCAACACCGCGCTCGTAGCGATACGAGGCATCACTGGAAAATCCCAATGCGCGGGCCTTGCCGGCAATTGCAGCGGGTGCAAAGAAAGCGCTTTCGAGGAACAGTTCCGTGGTTGCAGAACTGATGCCGCTGTCTTCGCCGCCCATGATGCCGGCGAGTGCCAGCGCACGTCTGCCGCCGTGTTCATCGGCAATCAATGCCGTATCTGCAGCGGGGCTGACAATCTGCTCGTTGAGCAACTTGAGCTGTTCGCCGGGTCCTGGGAAACGCACATGAATGCTGCCCGTGAGTTGCTCATTGTCGAAGGCGTGCAGAGGCTGTCCGAGTTCCAGCATGACATAGTTGGTGACATCAACCAGCGCACTGATCGACCGGATACCGCTGCGCTCCAGGCGTTGTTTCATCCAGTAAGGTGTCGGCGCTTTGGCATTGACTGCACTGATGATGCGGCCGCAGTAGCGCGGGCAGGCACTGGGCGCATCGAGCACGATCTGGCGCTGCTTGTCGTGGACGGCAGGTACGGCCAGGACTGCAGGCAGGTTCAGGGGCGCACCGCTCAATGCGGCGACTTCGCGGGCGATGCCCTGCAATGAAAGGCAGTCAGCACGGTTCGGAGTGAGTTTCAGGGTGAGCAGTGTATCGTCGAGCATGAGGTGCTCGCGGATGTTTTGTCCCACTGATGCGTCATCTGCCAACGCGAGCAGGCCGCCATGATCTTCCGAAATGCCTAGTTCGCGCGCCGAGCAAAGCATGCCGCAAGATTCGATGCCGCGTACTTTGGCTTTCTTGATGCGCAGCCCGGGTAATTCGGCGCCAACCAAGGCGCAGGGCACCTTCATTCCGGCAGCAACATTGGGCGCGCCGCACACAATTTGCAAGGGCTCGCCCAAACCTGCGTCAACCCGACAGAGTTTGAGTTTGTCGGCGTCGGGGTGCTTGTCGACAGACAGCACCTGGGCGACCACGATGCCGGTGAAGGGTGGCGCTGCAGGCTGCATCTCCTCGACTTCGAGGCCAGCCATGGTCAACAGATGGGAGAGTTCGCCGCTCGACAGCGGCGGATTGACCATGCTACGGAGCCAGTGTTCAGAAAACTGCATGTTGGTAGGTCAGTTGAATTGCGAGAGGAAGCGCAGATCGCCGTCAAAGAACAGGCGCAGGTCATCGATGCCGTAGCGCAGCATGGTCAGACGATCCAGACCCATGCCGAAAGCGAAGCCGGTATAACGTTCGGCGTCGATGCCGGCGTTGCGTAACACTTTGGGATGCACCATGCCGCAACCGCCAATCTCCAGCCAGCGGCCTTCCATCGGCCCGCTCATGAAGGCGGCATCGATCTCGGCCGAGGGTTCGGTGAATGGGAAGAAAGAGGGGCGGAAGCGTGTCTTGAGGTCGTCACTCTCTAAGAAACGCCGCAGGAAATCTGCGACCACGCCCTTCAGGTCGGCAAAGCTGACATTTTCACCGACCCAGAGACCTTCGACCTGATGAAACATCGGTGAATGGGTGGCGTCGGAATCGACCCGATATACGCGTCCCGGGGCGATGATGCGGATCTCCGGCATGTGCTCGAGATGGCCGTATTGCGCCACGTGCGCCTGCATGTAGCGAATCTGCACCGGGCTGGTATGGGTGCGCAACAATACGCCGGGCGCATTGTCGAGGTAGAAGGTGTCGTGCATCGAACGCGCCGGATGATTTTCCGGCGTGTTGAGTGCGGTGAAGTTATACCAGTCCGCTTCGATTTCCGGGCCATCGGCGACCTCGAAACCGATCGAGCGGAACAGTTGCTCGATACGTTCCAAGGAGCGAATGGTCGGATGCAGCCCACCACGTCCCGGACCCCGGCCGGGCAGGGTGATGTCGAGCGCGGACACATCGAGCTGATTTTCTAGCGCGGCAAGCTTGATCGCCTCGCGCCTGGCGCCGAGCGCCGCCTCGATCTGATCCTTGGCGCGGTTGATGCTGGCGCCGGCGCTGCGCCGTTCTTCGGCTGGCATCTGTCCCAGGCTTTTGAGCAGTTCCGTCAGGGAACCGCTCTTGCCCAGGTAGCGCGCCTTGGCCTGCTCGAGTTGAGCGGCATCGTTGATGCCGGCAAACTCGGTAGTAGCCGCTGCGACAAGTTGTTCGACGTTGTGCATGGGAAGAAGCTGCGCGGAAACAGATCCTGTTTCCGCGCCAGCATTAATCAGGCTGCTGCGCTGGATACCAAATGGGATTTGGCCTGGTTCGCAAGCGCTGCGAAAGCGGGCTTGTCGAACACCGCAAGATCAGCCAGCACTTTGCGATCGACTTCAATGGCGGCTTTTTTGAGGCCGTTCATCAAAGCGCTGTAGTTCATGCCCAACTCGCGCGCACCGGCATTGATACGAGCGATCCAGAGCGCACGGAACTGACGTTTTCTCTGGCGGCGATCGCGGTAGGCATATTGCCCAGCCTTCATCACCGCTTCCTTGGCGATACGATAGACGCTCTTGCGACGCCCGCGATAACCCTTGGCTGCGTCAAGAACTTTCTTGTGGCGTGCGTGCGCCGTTACTCCGCGTTTGACTCTAGGCATTTGTCCGTCTCCTTATGCGTAGGGCATCATCGCGCGGACGGATTTCACGTCTGCGGCAACAACTCCAGTCGTTCCGCGCAATTGGCGTTTCGACTTGGTGGTTTTTTTGGTCAGAATGTGACGCTTGAAGGCGGAAGCACGCTTGATGCTGCCGCCGGGACGGGCCTTGAAGCGCTTTTTGGCGCCACTTTTGGTCTTCATCTTCGGCATCGAAGATCTCCTTTTTGACATGGCACCGGGTGGACTTCGCTATGAAGACACTTGGATGACCCGCAGCCACTTGTTGCGTCCGTTCCGCAGGGAGACATTCCCGCGCAACTGACGAATTCGCTACTTTCCTACTTTCTTGCTCGGCGCCAGCACCATGACCAACTGACGTCCTTCCATCTTCGGGAACTGTTCCACAACCCCATATTCCAGCAAATCGGCCTTGACCCTTTCCAGCAGCCGTATTCCAAATTCCTGGTGGGCCATTTCCCGGCCTCTAAAACGCAAAGTGACCTTGGTCTTGTCGCCTTCCTGCAAGAACTTGATCAGATTGCGTAACTTGATCTGGTAATCGCCCTCGTCGGTACCCGGGCGGAATTTTATTTCCTTGACCTGGATCTGCTTTTGCTTGAGTTTGGCATCATGCGCACGCTTGGCTTCCTGATACTTGAATTTGCCGAAATCCATCAGGCGGCATACCGGCGGCTGCGCCGTCGGCGCAATTTCTACCAGATCCACTCCTTTTTCTTCGGCCAGATCGAGTCCGGCACGTAGCGGCACGATCCCAAGTTGTTCACTATCCAGCCCGACCAAACGTATTTCGGGTGCGTTGATTTCCTCATTGACGCGGTGCGTCTTCTCTTGGGCGATGGTTCAGTTCTCCAAATAAACAAAAAAATTAGGCCACCGCGTGCTTTACACCTCGCACGCCCCGTTCCTGCTCCAGGCGTTGGATCAAAGATTCGGGAGACATCTGCCCGAGATCAAGGTTGCCACGGGCACGTACGGCGACCACCCCACTGGCCTTCTCCTTATCGCCTACCACGACAAGATAAGGCCGCTTCAACAAGCTATGCTCGCGTATTTTATAGTTAATTTTCTCTCCGCGCAAATCCGATTCAACCCGGAAGCCTGCCTTTCGGAGCTTTTCCATCACGCTCTGGGCATAATCGGCCTGGGCCTCGGAGATGTTCATGACTACCACCTGCACTGGAGAAAGCCATAAAGGAAATGCGCCAGCATGGTGTTCAATAAGGATGCCGATGAAGCGCTCGAGCGAACCAAGCACCGCGCGATGCAGCATCACCGGTGTGTGTCGCACATTGTCCTCACCTACGAATTCGGCACCGAGACGCTGCGGCAGGGAGAAATCGAGTTGCAATGTGCCGCATTGCCAGACACGGCCGAGGCAATCTTTCAGGGAGAACTCGATCTTCGGCCCATAGAAAGCGCCTTCACCGGGCTGCAGTTCAAAGGCAAGTCCTTTGGCCGCCAGTGATTCCGCCAAGGCCGCCTCGGCTCGATCCCATGCCGCATCCGAACC
The DNA here is from genome assembly GCA_041674465.1 of Sterolibacterium sp. GTDB lineage: Bacteria > Pseudomonadota > Gammaproteobacteria > Burkholderiales > Rhodocyclaceae > JACRAR01. Next base: position 3,474 of record JBAYVV010000003.1, on the reverse strand, counting down.
GATGCGTTTGTCGGGGCGGGTGGACAACTTGACCAGAATTTCCTCGAAGCCAAAATCGGCATAGACCTCGCGCAACAGGTCTATGAAAGCCAGAGATTCGGATTGCACCTGCTCTTCGGCGCAGAAAATATGCGCATCGTCCTGTACGAATGCACGAACGCGCATGATGCCGTGCAAGGCACCCGAGGGTTCATTCCTGTGACAGGAGCCAAATTCGGCGAGGCGCAACGGCAGTTCGCGATAACTTTTGATTCCCTGGTTGAATATTTGCACATGTCCCGGGCAGTTCATCGGCTTGACCGCATAGTCACGGTTTTCGGAAGAGGTCGTGAACATGCTCTCGTGGTAATTTTCCCAATGCCCGGACTTTTCCCAGAGCGCGCGGTCCATCACCTGCGGCGTCTTGACTTCACGGTAGCCGTGCTGGCCAAGCACACCGCGCATGTATTGTTCGATTTCCAGCCAGATTTTCCAGCCGTGCGGATGCCAGAACACCATGCCAGGCGCTTCATCCTGAAGGTGGAACAGGTCGAGTTGCTTCCCGAGCTTGCGGTGATCACGTTTTTCCGCCTCTTCAAGCATGTGCAAATAAGCATCAAGATCTTCCTTCTTCGCCCAGGCCGTGCCGTAGATCCGCTGCAGTTGCTCGTTTTTCGGATCGCCGCGCCAGTAGGCACCGGCCAGTTTCATGAGTTTGAAGACCTTCAACTTGCCTGTTGATGGCACGTGCGGGCCGCGGCAGAGGTCGACAAAATCGCCTTCGCGGTAAAGCGAAACCTGCTCGCCGGCAGGAATCGCCGCGATCAATTCTGCTTTGTAATGCTCACCGATTGACTTGAAGAACTCGATGGCCTTGTCTCTCGGCCAAACCTCGCGGGTTACCGGGAAATCCTGCTTGGCCAGTTCTGCCATGCGCTTTTCGATTGACGCCATGTCTTCGGGCGTAAATGGGCGCTGGTAGGCAAAGTCATAGTAGAAACCGTTTTCAACGGTCGGACCGATGGTCACCTGTGCATCCGGAAACAACTGCTTGACGGCATAGGCAAGCAAATGCGCAGTCGAGTGGCGGAGCACTTCGATTCCCTGGGCATCCTTGTCGGTAACGATAGCCAGGCTCGTGTCGTTTTCGATGCGATGCGATGTATCCACCAGTTTGCCATCGCACAGACCCGCCAAGGCCGCCTTGGCCAAACCGGAGCCGATCGAGGCTGCCACTTCTGCTACGCTGACTGGTTGCAGGAAATCGCGTCGGGAACCGTCGGGCAAGGTAATCGCCGGCATAATCAATTTTTCCGAAAGATGCAGCAAAATAAACGCGCGACCAAGACTCGCAATGCACTTCGGGCAGGGAGAGGTATTCTTGTCGCCGCAACCGTTTCACCATGAACAAATTCGGGATAACGTTCAAATTGCGGTGAAACCAATGTTTCTCATTATAACAAAAGCTTGTCAGAATCATTTGAACAAGTACCCTAGCTGCAGGGCCGGGGCTAAAGCAGATGAAAACTGACCGGTATCGTGTACCCACGGGAAGATTTGGCCGCTATTGTGACTGAGTTGCATGCGGCTACCGTTTGCAGAGACTCCTTCGCGGGTCCAAGCAGGTTATTGCTTGAATTTTATCGATGTTCTCAGCTTACAACGTGCATAATGCTGTCAGGGCGGTAAAATCATCGAACCGGCAAAGCGATAGCTTTGTACTTGTGTTTTTATTTTTGCCAATGCTAGGATGGCTTGGTTCCTTTACATGATTGAATGCGAGGACGGTAGCATTTACACCGGCATTACAGTGAATTTGACGCAACGCTATCAGGCGCATGCCAACGGTAAAGGCGCTCGTTATACGCGCTCCCATCCGCCCAGGTGTTTGTTGGCTAGTGTCGAGTATCCTGACAGGTCAGCGGCATTGAAGGCTGAATATATGATGAAGCGACTGAGCGCGGATGAAAAACGTGCTTTCTGTAAGCAGCAAGGTGTTTCAGTAAGGAAAAGCGTATGACTTCAGAGGAACAACCGCGTACTCCTACTCCCCCGGTCAATCCGCAGACCAGACTTCGCGAGTTGCTGGCTATCCCGGAGCGTTTGCGCACGGATGCCCAATGGGACGAGATCATTGAAATCGAGATCAGCATGGGACCAAAAAAGCTTCCCGGCAATGCGGCGAAGACATCGTCACAGTCACCCTCGCGTCAGCCCCAAGATAGAAAGCCGTCAGCGCCTGGCAAGCATATCCGCAAGCGGCGCACATGAGCAAGCCCAGCTAAAGCATCAGGGCATCCAGAATCAAAAATGAAAAGCCGTGCTGTCGGTTTGTGGGTAGACAGCTTTCTGGCCGAACGTAGAGTCCGCGCCAACTCGCTCATCATCACAATTTATGGCGACTCGATCGCGCCTCATGGCGGCACGGTCTGGCTCGGCAGTTTTATCCGCCTCGTCGCTCCGCTCGGGCTCAATCCGCGCATGGTTCGTACCAGTGTGTTTCGCCTCGCCAAAGAAAATTGGCTGGTCGCGGAGCAGCGTGGGCGAAAAAGTTACTACAGCCTGACTGCAACCGGTCGGCGCCGGTTTGAGCACGCCTACCGCCGCATTTACGATCAGCCTCAAACCCAGTGGGCGGGGGGGTGGCAGTTGGTATTGACAACCAGCGGAAAGCTTACCATTGCACAACGCGAAGTCTTGCGCAAGGATTTGCTTTGGGAAGGCTACGGAATCATTGCGCCCGGAGTCCTGGCCCACCCTTCAGACAGCAGCGATTCGCTGTTCGACATTCTTCAAGGCAACGGTGTCCTCGACAAGGTTGTCGTGATGCAGGGAAGGACGTTGCGGCCAAGTACGAGCATCCCGCTGCAAGACATGGTGCATGACTGCTGGAATCTGAAGGAAATCGCTGCCGATTACATGCGTTATATCGAACGTTTCCGGCCATTGCTGACTAACCTAAAGGCAGCCCACTCGCTCGACCCGGAACAATGCTTTGTCGTGCGCACCCTCTTGATGCACGAATTCCGACGCGTGTTGTTGCGCGACCCGCAACTTCCTCCGCAACTGCTTCCCAAGGATTGGCCTGGAGATATTGCGCGCCGTATATGCCGAGACTTGTACGGTGTCACACAATGTGCGACGGAACAGTATCTGATGGGACAACTTGAGACTGCGGCAGGCGCTTTACCCGAAGCGGCGGATTATTTTTACGAGCGTTTTGGCGGACTCTCGAACAAGGATTGTCTGCCAGAGGATGTGGCGGCCTGATCTAAAAGCAACTGCCCGTGGCGTTCCAAATTTGTGACTGATGGAAGCGCCGCAAAGCAAACTATTTGAAGTCTGCTCGGTTAGCCAGAGTCCGCCATTCGCCGTAAGCGACTGTCGGCACCACCTGTAGTTTTTTGCTGAGCTATGCAATCGTGTCGCCTTTTTTAAGGCACAGGCGATGGCGAAGAGGCACGGACCTGAATACTGGCGCAGACATCTAGAGGC
>JBAYVV010000002.1:0-65761 GCA_041674465.1 Sterolibacterium sp. | reverse complement strand
GGTCGTCAGACTTGCTGAAGGGCAGGAAGCCCAACAGCCTGCATGATCAACAGAAAAAACCGCGACGGCCTTGCGCATTGGACTGCATTGGATTTGTTCTTGGTGCCCGGGACTGGAATCGAACCAGCACTCCTTTCAGAAACGGTGTTTGAGACCGTCGCGTCTACCTATTCCGCCACCCGGGCAAGGGTCGTGCCGATAACACATCCAACGTGGCACTTTAATCGCTGTAGCTCGCTTAGAATGGCGAGCCGAACTTGCTGCACGAATGCACATTATCCGCGATTCGTCCTTCCGCGACAACTCCAATGCCACTGAGCACTTCCACCCTGGCCGATTTCGATTATGAGTTGCCACCCCGCCTGATTGCCCAGGCGCCTTTGCCCAGGCGCAGCGCCAGTCGTTTGCTTGCCGTCGGCGGAGACGCTCTGGAAGACCGCTGCATCGCTGACCTCCCGCAGTTGCTGCACCCGGGCGATCTGCTGGTGATGAACGACACGCGAGTGCTGCATGCGCGCTTGTTCGGCAGCAAACCCAGCGGCGGCAGGATTGAGGTACTGGTAGAGCGGGTTCTGTCCGAATCCGAAGTGCTGGCGCAAATTCGTGCCAGCAAGCCGCCCAGACCGGGAACGACGTTGCGTCTGGAAGACAGCCTGGATGTCGAGGTCGTGGCGCGTGACGGCGAGTTCTATCGGTTGCGCTTTGCGGGGCAGGTTGCAGCCATCGACCTGATCGAGAAATACGGCCGCATTCCGCTGCCGCCCTACATTGGGCGCACCGCTGCGACGGAAGACGAGGCGCGTTACCAAACCGTGTTCGCGCGTGAAACGGGTTCGGTGGCAGCGCCTACCGCCGGTCTGCATTTCGATACCGAACTGCTTGCCACGTTGCAACAGCATGGATGCGACATCGCCTACCTGACCCTGCACGTCGGGGCAGGAACTTTCCAGCCGGTGCGCTGCGAGAATCTCGCCGAGCATCGTATGCATCGCGAATGCTACGTCCTGCCGGAAGCCACTCTCACTGCCATCAAGGAAACACGGCGAAAGGGCGGCCGCATCGTGGCGGTGGGCACGACCACATTGCGCACCCTGGAGTCGGCTGCGCTGGGTGGGAACCTAAAGAGTGGCGCAGGCGAGACCGAACTGTTCATCCTGCCCGGTTTCCATTTTCGCGTCGTTGACATACTGCTGACCAATTTTCATTTGCCCAAGTCCACCCTCTTGATGCTGGTGTCGGCCTTTGCCGGACCGGACCGGATGCGCCGTGCCTATGCGCATGCCATAAGGCAGGAATACCGTTTTTTCAGCTACGGCGACGCGATGTTGCTGACCCGCTCCGATGACCGAGGGGAATATCCTCTGGGGCACGCGTACCCTCTGGGGCACCCGTGGTCTGGACCATGAAGTTTGAACTGCTTGCCAGCGATGGTACCGCCCGCCGAGGCCGTTTGACGTTGGCTCATGGCGACGTCGACACGCCGACTTTCATGCCGGTGGGTACCTATGGCGCCGTAAAAGCCCTGGCTCCGCAGGATGTGAGTTTGCTCGGCGCGCAGATACTGCTCGGCAATACTTTCCATCTTTGGTTGCGTCCGGGCCTCGAGGTGATTGCCGCACATGGCGGCTTGAACCGTTTCATGGCCTGGGACGGGCCGATCCTCACCGATTCGGGTGGCTTCCAGGTGTTTTCGCTGGGGGCGCTGCGCAAGATTACCGAGGAGGGCGTGAAGTTCCAGTCGCCCATCAATGGCGATCGGCTGTTCCTGACACCGGAGGAATCGATGCGCATTCAGCATGTGCTGAATTCCGACATCGTGATGATCTTCGACGAGTGCACGCCCTATCCAGCCGACTTGCACACTGCAGGCGAGTCGATGCGCCTGTCGCTGCGCTGGGCGAAACGCTCCCGTCTTGAGCACGATCGTCTGCAGAATATCAATGCATTGTTCGGTATTGTCCAAGGCGGCATGCATGAGAGCCTGCGCGACGAGTCGCTGGCCGGTTTGCTGGACATCGGCTTCGACGGTTATGCGATTGGCGGCTTGTCGGTGGGCGAGCCGAAAGAAGACATGGCGCGGATCCTGGCCTATACCGTACCGCGTTTGCCGCAGGACCGGCCACGCTACCTGATGGGTGTGGGTACTCCGGAGGATCTGGTGCATGCGGTGGCGCAGGGCATCGACATGTTTGACTGTGTCCTGCCGACGCGCAACGCCCGCAATGGTTGGCTGTTCACGCGCTACGGCGACATCAAGATCAAGAATGCGCAATACAAGGATGACACGCGGCCGCTCGATCCGAGTTGCGGTTGTCCGGCATGCCAGAGCTTCAGCCGCGGTTATCTGCATCATCTGCATCGCATTGGCGAGATGCTCGGCGCACGCCTGAATACTCTGCACAATCTCTACTACTACCAGACCCTGATGAGAGAATTGCGCAGCGCCATCGGCAGCAATTCGCTGGAGGAATACATTCGCCGTTTCCGGTGGGAACGCAGCGGCGGCTGATATAATGCGCGGCTTGATTTGCTGACTGGAGTTAATCGTGCTGATCTCAAATGCTTATGCTCAAGCCGCCGGTGCGGCCGCCTCCGATCCGCTGGGCGGACTGACTGGCCTGTTGCCGATCATCCTGATGTTCGTGGTGCTCTGGTTCCTGATGATCCGCCCGCAAATGAAAAAGGCCAAGGAGCACAAGACCATGGTTGAAGCCCTCGCCAAGGGTGACGAGATTCTTACCCAGGGCGGCATGGCTGGCCGGATCACCAAGGTCGGCGAAAACTACATGACCCTCGAAGTCGGCACGTTGAAGGACAGCCCGGTCGAGATCATCGTCCAGAAACAGGCTGTCGCCACCTTGTTGCCCAAGGGCACGCTGAAAACGCTCTGAGATGAATCGCTACCCGCTCTGGATCAACATTCTGGTAGCCGTGGCGCTGGCGCTCGGCCTGCTCTACACGCTGCCGAACTTCTACGGTGAAGCGCCTGCAGTGCAGGTATCGAGTGTCAAGGCCACCGTCAAGATCGACAACGCATTATTCGGCCGCGTGGAGGATACCCTCAAGGCGGCGGGTATCACCCATGACGGCGTGTTCACCGACCCCAACAGCATACGCGTGCGTTTCAAGGATGGCGACATCCAGCTCAAGGCCAAGGACGCCATCGAGAAGGCACTCAACCCGGTGGTCGCTGACGCTTCCTACAGCGTGGCACTGAACCTGCTCTCCAGTTCGCCGCTGTGGTTGACCAATCTGCATGCCCTGCCGATGTATCTCGGACTCGACTTGCGCGGCGGCGTGCATTTCCTGCTGCAGGTGGACATGAAGGGTGCGTTGACCAAGCGGCTTGATGCCACCAGCGCCGACGTGCGCAGCCTGTTGCGCGACAAGAATCTGCGTCACGCCGGTATTGGCCGCGAGGGCATGACCCTGGTCATCAAATTCCGCGAAACGGAGACCCGTGACAAGGCACGCGGCGTCATCGGCGATGTGCAGCCCGACCTGATTTTTACCGAATCACAGGATGGCGCCGATTTCAAACTGGTCGGCAAGCTCAGCCCTGCGGCCGAGAAGCGCATCCAGGAATATGCACTGAAACAGAACATCACCACCCTGCACAACCGTATCAATGAACTCGGCGTGGCCGAGCCGGTGATCCAGCAGCAGGGCGCTGACCGCATCGTTGTGCAATTGCCCGGCGTGCAGGATACCTCCAAGGCCAAGGACATTCTCGGCCGCACCGCCACCCTCGAAGTGCGCATGGTGGATGACGAAAACAGCGCCAATGCGACTGTCATGAGCCAGGCAGCCGCAGGACAGCCGCCGCTCGGTACCGAGTATTACACCGAGCGCGGCGGCCGGCCGCTGCTGGTGAAAAAGCAGGTGGTGCTGACTGGCGAACGGCTCACCGATGCCCAGCCTGGTTTTGACAACCAGACCCAGGAGCCGGCCGTGCATCTGACCCTGGATTCGGCCGGGGCAAGAATCTTCAAGGAGGTCACGCGCGACAATGTCGGCAAGCGCATGTCCATTCTGCTCATCGAAAAAGGCAAGGGCGAAGTGGTCACGGCGCCGGTGATCCGCAGCGAAATCGGCGGCGGTCGGGTGCAGATCTCTGGGCGCATGAGCACCATCGAGGCCAACGACATCGCACTGCTGCTGCGTGCCGGATCGCTGGCGGCGCCGATGGACATTATCGAGGAGCGCACCATCGGCCCATCGCTTGGCGCCGAGAACATTCAGAAGGGTTTCCACTCGACGCTCGGCGGCTTTGCCGCGATTGCCGTGTTCATGAGTCTCTACTATCTGCTGTTCGGTTTTGTCTCGGTGCTGGCTCTGGCCTCCAACGTCATGTTGCTGTTTGCACTGCTCTCAATGTTGCAGGCGACGTTGACCCTGCCCGGCATCGCCGCCATCGCCCTGACGCTGGGCATGGCGATCGACTCCAACGTTCTGATCAACGAACGCATTCGCGAGGAATTGCGCAACGGCGAATCGCCGCAGGCAGCGATCTTTGCCGGCTACGAGCGTGCCTTCGGCACCATTCTCGATTCCAACGTCACCACTCTGATTGCCGGCGTCGCCCTGCTGATTTTCGGTTCCGGTCCGATCCGCGGTTTTGCCGTGGTGCACTGTCTCGGCATCCTGACTTCGATCTTCAGCTCGGTGGTGGTGTCGCGGGCACTCATCAATCTCATCTACGGCTCGCGCCGCAAGGTCGACAAGCTCTCGATCGGCCAGGTGTGGAAGCCCGGCGTCCAGGCGAAATAAAGGGAAAACGATATGGAATTCTTCCGCATCAAAAACGATATCCCCTTCATGCGCCATGCGCTGGTGTTCAACATCATCTCCTTGATCACCTTCATCCTGGCGGTGGTGTTCCTGGTCACCAAGGGACTGCACCTGTCCATTGAATTTACCGGTGGCACGCTGCTCGAAGTCAGCTATGCCACGGCGCCCGATGTTGAAAAGGTGCGCAATCGCCTGCTGCAGGACGGCTTCCTCGACCCGCAAGTGCAGAACTTCGGCAGCTCGCGCGATCTCCTGATCCGCGTGCCGCTGACCAAGGACAGCGACACCGCCAAGGTCAGCGACCGCGTGATGGTTTCGCTGAACGCCGTCGGCGACAGTAATCCGCCGCAACTCAAGCGCGTCGAATTCGTCGGCCCGCAGGTCGGTAAGGAACTCGCATCGGACGGTGCGATGGCTTTGCTGCTGGTGGTGATCGGTATCGTCATCTATCTGGCGATTCGGTTTGAATGGCGCTTCGCGATTTCCGCCATTATCGCCAACCTCCATGACGTGGTGATCATCCTCGGCTTCTTCGCCTTCTTCCAGTGGGAGTTCTCGCTGCCGGTACTGGCGGCGGTTCTGGCCGTGCTGGGTTACTCGGTGAACGAGTCGGTGGTGGTGTTCGACCGGGTGCGCGAGACCTTCAAGAAAAAGCGCGGCCTGACCACGCCGCAAGTGCTGAACTATGCCATCACCAGCACGATTTCACGCACCATCATCACCCACGGCTGCACGCAGATGATGGTGACCTCGATGCTGATCTTCGGCGGCGCGGCGCTGCATTATTTCGCCCTGGCGCTGACCATCGGCATCTGCTTCGGCATTTACTCCTCGGTGCTGGTCGCCAGCCCGCTGGTGATGTGGCTCGGTGTCTCGCGCGAGCACTTCATCAAGCCGAAGAAGGAAAAAGAAGAAGCGGTGGTTTAATCGGTCGCGAATACCGGCTTGACGCGCAGCTTGCGGGGTTCTTCGAGCAGTTTGATGAGCCGGTCGATATTGGGGTGCTTGCCGGGGTGTGCACGCGCATCCGCAGCGTGCTCGGCGTACAACTCCAGTCCCTTCCTTGCCGCTTCGGCATTGATTACACCGAAGTACTGCGCCAGATGGTTATACACGGCCAGCGAGCCGGTCTGGCCCGGCTGGTTCTCCACTGTCGCAACCAGGCTGCCATCTTCGGCATCGAGTAGTTGCAGCGCCGCAAGATGCGAGATGCCGGGAAGCTGCTTGAGATTTTCTGAAAAACTCATATCCGCTTGGCCAACTCCACCGCCTTGCCAAGATAACTGGCTGGGGTCATGGCGAGCAGTCGCGTTTTCTCGACTGCGGGAATTGCCAGGCCGCGAATGAATCCTTGCAAGGCTTCGCGTGTGATGGCCTTGCCCCGCGTAAGTTCCTTGAGCTGTTCATAAGGATTCGCCACGCCGTAACGGCGCATCACGGTCTGTACCGGTTCGGCGAGCACTTCCCAGCAGGCATCGAGATCGGCCTGCAAACGCAGCGGATCGGCCTCCAGCTTGCCCATGCCGCGCAGGCAGGAATCGTAGGCCAGCACCGAGTAGCCGATTGCCACGCCCATGTTGCGCAGCACGGTGGAGTCGGTCAGGTCGCGCTGCATGCGCGAGATCGGCAGCTTCTCGGCGAGGTGTCGCAGAATCGCATTGGCCAGTCCCAGGTTGCCTTCGGAGTTCTCGAAGTCGATCGGGTTGACCTTGTGCGGCATGGTTGATGAGCCGATTTCGCCTGCCTTGAGTTTCTGCTTGAAATAGCCGAGCGAGATGTATTGCCAGAAATCGCGGTCGGCATCGAGCAGGATGGTGTTGGCGCGTGCAATGGCATCGAACAGCTCGCTGAGCACGTCATGCGGCTCGATTTGAATGGTGTAGGGATTGAACTCGAGGCCGAAGGATTCGATGAAGCGACGATTGAAGCTCTCCCAGTCAATGTCGGGATAGGCCGCCAGGTGGGCGTTGTAATTGCCGACCGCGCCGTTGAACTTGGCCGTCAACTTGATCGCTTCAATACGCTTAGTTGCGCGCTCCAGACGCACACAGATGTTGGCCATCTCTTTGCCGAGCGTGGTTGGCGTGGCGGGCTGGCCATGCGTGCGCGCCAACATCGGCACTTCGGCCAGGGCATGCGCCAGATCGCGCAAGCGGGCAGCCAGTTGCCGCAGCGCGGGCAGCAGGATCCGGTCGCGCCCCTCCTGCAGCATCAGGGCGTGCGAGACATTGTTGATGTCTTCGGAAGTGCAGCCGAAGTGAATGAACTCGGTCGCCGCCATGACTTCGGCATTGCCGGAGAGTCGTTCCTTGAGCCAGTACTCCATTGCCTTGACGTCATGCTTGGTGCGCGCTTCGATCGACTTGATGGCGTCGGCATCGGCCACCTTGAATCCATCGGCCACGCGGTCGAGTTCATCGATGGTGTTCGCTGAAAAAGCCTTGATCTCGGGCAGTTCCGGATTTGCGGCAAGCACCTTGAGCCAGGCGATCTCGATGCGGACACGGCGTTTGATCAGGCCGAATTCGGAAAAATATTCGCGCAAAGTTACCAGTTTATCGGCGTAGCGGCCATCGAGAGGCGACAGTGCAGTCAAGGCCGAAAGCGCGAGTGAGGGAGTCGAGTTCATGGGAAGAATAACGCGAAGGAACTAAGCATAATTTTATCATGGGAGACGAAGGCTTCGCTCCAGAGCATGCTTCAAGCGGCTGAAAAAACGAGTGGGGGTGATATAATCACGCCTCGTGATTTAGCCAGCACTGAGTAACAGATGAAGCTCATTGGTTCCCTGACCAGTCCCTATGTTCGCAAGGCGCGCATCGTGCTCGCCGAGAAAAAAATCGAATACGACCTGGTTCTTGATTCCCCCTGGCTGGATAACACCAGCGTGCCGCAGCACAATCCGCTCGGCAAGGTGCCGGTGTTGTTGCTCGACGACGACAGCACGCTCTATGATTCAAGAGTCATTGTCGAGTATCTCGATACCGTTTCGCCCAACAACCGGCTGATCCCATCCTCTGGCCGCGAGCGCATCACTGTCAAGCGCTGGGAAGCGCTTGCCGATGGTATCCTGGATGCGGCGGTGGCCGCCCTGCTCGAATCGAGAAGGGCGAAAGGGGAAAAGAGCAACGCCTGGATCAAGCGCCAGCGCGGCAAGGTTTTGGCCGGTTTGCAGGCCATGGCAGATGATCTTGGCGAGCATCCCTGGTGCCACGGCAGCGCTTTCTCATTGGCGGATATCGCCATAGGCACCACGCTGGGCTACCTGGAATTTCGCTTTCCCGACATCGATTGGTGCGAGACTCATGCCAACCTGGCAAAGCTCTATGCCAAGCTCATGCAGCGTCAGTCGTTCATCGACACCGTTCCGCAAGAGTGAATCACCCCGCCGCCTAGGCAAACCCTCGATTCGTATAGCACCACGGACTGACCCGGCGTGACTGCCCATTGCGGTGTTGCGAAAGCGATTTCGCAGGCATCGCCAGTCAGCGCGTCAACCTCGCAAGGTGCGTCGGGTTGGCGATAGCGTGTCTTGGAGGCATAAACCCAATGCGTGTGCGGACGGTTTTCTGCGCCACTGCCGCGAATCCAGGAGAGATCGGTGGCTTTGAGGTGGTCACTGAGCAGGGCCGGGTGGTTGTGTCCTTGCACCACATACAGCACGTTCCTGTCCATATCCTTGGCGGTGACATACCAGGCCTCGTGATCGCCGGCTTCGTCGGCATGTTCTTTGACACCGCCGATGCCGAGTCCCTTGCGCTGTCCCAGGGTATGGAACATCAGTCCCTGATGCTGGCCGAGCAATTGCTCGTCGTCGAGGTTGCGAATCTCGCCCGGTTGTCCCGGCAGATATCGGGCGAGAAATTCGCGGAACGGCCGCTCGCCGATAAAGCAGATGCCGGTGGAATCCTTCTTGGCGAAATTCGGCAGGCCGGCCTGCTCGGCCAATTTGCGTACGTCCCTCTTGTACAAATGTCCGACCGGGAACAGCGTCTTGCTCAGTTGCGCCTGGTTGAGACGGTATAAAAAGTAGCTCTGGTCCTTGGTGCCGTCCTCGGCCTTGAGCAGTTGCTGTGCACCCATGAACTCGCGCACCTGGGCGTAGTGGCCGGTGGCAATCTTGTCGGCACCGAGCTGCAATGCGTGATCGAGGAAAGCCTTGAACTTGATCTCGGCGTTGCACAGCACATCCGGATTGGGGGTGCGGCCGGCCTGGTACTCGCGCAGGAATTCGCTGAAAACGCGCTCCTTGTAGGCCTCTGAAAAATTCACGACTTCCAGGTCGATGCCGATGACATCGCAGACCGAGGCGACATCGACGAGGTCCTGACGCGTCGAGCAGTATTCTCCAGCGTCGTCGTCCTCCCAGTTCTTCATGAACAGGCCGATGACCTTCCAGCCCTGCTGCTTGAGCAACAAGGCGGCTACCGAGGAGTCGACGCCGCCGGACATGCCGACAATGACCGTGCCTGTGCTCATGCGTAATGCCGGATCAGATCCAACGGGAAACGCCGTCCCGCGAGGTAGTCGGCTATGCATTGCTGCACCAGGGGGCTGCGATGGCGCTCTTGCCCTGCCCGGATTTCCTCCTGCGAGAGCCACAGCGCACGCAGGATGCCCGCATCAAGCGCCCGATCCGCCGCGTGTTCGCCGAGCTGGCCGGTAAAGGCAAAGCGCAGATAGGTGAGATCGCCTTGCGGACGCGGCCATTGATAAATCCCGACCAGGGCCGTGGGCGTGAAATGCCAGGCGGTTTCTTCAAGTGTCTCTCGGACGCAGGCTTCGACCAGAGACTCGTCCGGATCGAGGTGTCCGGCCGGCTGGTTGAAGCGAACGCCGCCATCGGTTTCCTCCTCGACCAGGAGAAATTTTCCGTTCCGCTCGATGACAGCAGCAACAGTCACATTGGGTTTCCAGACCTCACGCATGGCCTCATTTTAGCGCGCCAGCTGCTTCAGCGAGCCTGCAAATCGGCTAAAATCGGGCTTTGCGACTGCCCCCGGAGATTTCTCATGTCCATGTCCGACCGCGACGGCTTCATCTGGCACGACGGCAAGCTCGTGCCCTGGCGCGATGCCACGACCCACGTGTTGACACACTCGCTCCACTATGGCCTGGCGGTATTCGAGGGCGTGCGCGCCTACAACACGGTCAATGGCACCCAGATCTTCCGGCTCAAGGAACACACCGACCGCCTCTACAATTCGGCGCACATCTATCGCATGAAGATTCCTTTCGACAAGGCCGTCTTGCTCGAAGCGCAAAAGGAAGTGGTGCGCGCCAACAAACTTGAATCCGCCTACCTGCGGCCGATCGCCTATTACGGTTCGGAGAAAATGGGTGTAAGTCCGCGCGGTGCCACGGTGCATGTCGCCATCGCCGCCTGGCCCTGGGGCGCCTATCTCGGCGAGGAAGGCCTGGAAAAAGGCATCCGCGTCAGGACTTCGAGCTATGCCCGCCACCATGTCAACGTCACCATGGCGCGCGCCAAGTTTGCCGCGACCTATGCCAATTCGATCCTCGCCAACATGGAAGCGATCGATGACGGCTACGACGAAGCGTTGCTGCTCGACGTCGACGGCTTCGTCGCCGAAGGCGCTGGCGAAAACCTCTTCATCGTCAAGGACGGGGTGATCTACGAACCGGAAATCGCCTCGGCGCTGGTCGGCATCACGCGCGGCACCATCATCGCGCTGGCCAATGAACTGGGCCTGACGGTGATCTCGAAGCGCCTGACGCGCGACGATGTGTACATCGCCGACGAAGCCTTCTTCACCGGTACCGCTGCCGAAGTGACGCCCATCCGCGAACTCGACCGGCGCCAGATCGGCGCAGGCAGCCGCGGCCCGATCACGACCAAATTGCAGAGCCTGTTCTTCGATGTGGTGAACGGCAGGTCGCCCAGCCATGCCCACTGGCTCACGCCGGTGGCGTAATTGATTCACAGGAAAAGGAATCGCCATGACCCAAGCAACCGACACCTCCCTTGAGATCAAGCTCACCGCCCACGATCTGCCGCTGCACTGCCCGCGTCCCGACAGTCCGCTCTGGGCGCGGCATCCGCGCGTGTTCCTGGATGTGCTGAAAACCGGCGAGGCGACTTGCCCGTATTGCAGCACCAGGTATCGCTTCAGCGGTGAGGCGCCGAAGGGGCATCACTGAACCTGAATCACGGCGAGGAGGGCGTGGGAAAAAACACCCTGCGCATCCTCTCACGTATCCTCATTGTCGCCCCTTCCTGGATTGGTGACACCATCCTTGCCCAGCCGCTCCTGACGCGGCTCAAGCAGAAGCATCCGGATCTTGCCATCGATGTGCTGGCGCCGGCCTGGTGCTCGCCCTTGCTGGCGCGCATGAGCGAAGTGCGGCGGGTGCTCGACAATCCTTTTGCTCACGGTGAATTCAACCTCGCGGGGCGCTGGCGTCTCGGGCGCGAGTTGTGTGCCGAAGTCTACGATGCAGCAATCGTGCTGCCCAACTCCTGGAAGTCGGCATTGTTGCCATTCTTTGCCGGTATCCCCAGACGCATCGGTTACACCGGCGAGGCGCGCTATGGCCTGCTGAATTGTCGCCACAGCTTGAATCCCGAGGCAATGCCGCAGCTTGCCCAGCGCTACGCGCAACTCGCGGAGCCCCCTGACAGATCGGCAAGCAACGACTTGCCATTGCCGCATTTGAACTCGAGCGCAAGCCAGCAGAGCGAGGTGCGCGAAACCCTCGGTTTGCCGCTGGATGCGCAACCGGCAGTATTTTGTCCAGGCGCCGAATACGGCCCGGCCAAGCGCTGGCCGGCACGTCACTTTGCCGAACTGGCGCAACGACTGGCTCAACCCGGTTTGCCCGTTTGGCTGGTCGGATCGAACAAGGATGCCACCCTCGGCGATGAGATCGCGCAACTGGCGCAAGGCGCAGCGTTGAATCTGTGCGGGCGGACTTCGCTCGGGCAGGCGATCGACCTGCTCGCTGGCGCGCGTCTGGTGGTGAGCAACGACTCGGGGTTGATGCATGTCGCTGCTGCGCTCAAGCGGCCCTTGCTGGCGCTCTACGGCTCATCGAGCCCGATCTATACCCCGCCGCTCTCGCCGCATGCGAAAATCGTATCGCTCAATGTCGATTGCAGCCCTTGTTTCAAGCGTGTTTGTCCGCTGGGGCATTTCAATTGCATGGAGAACATGACAGCCGAGTCTGTGTTGCAAAGAATCGCTAATTGAAACCATGTCCATCAAAACCATTTTCCCCACGCCGCAGGATGCCGAAACGGCCTTTTACGATGCGCTCGAACGTGCCGACCTCGATGCCCTGATGGCTGTCTGGGCCGAGGATGAAGAAATCGTCTGCATTCAGCCCGGCGGCCCGCGCTTGACCGGTTACGCCAGCGTGCGCGAGGCCTGGCGACGGGTTTTTGAAAACGGCCAGAAGCTTACCGTGACGATCTCGCAGCCGGTAGTCCTGCAGGGCATGCTGGTGACGGTGCACAGCCTCTGTGAGCAAATTGGCTTGCGCGGCGGCGAGGCCGATCAGACTGCACCGCTCATCGCCACCAACGTCTATGTCCGTGGTGCCCATGGCTGGCGGCTGCTGGTGCATCATGCATCGCCCGCGCCGCCGGAGTCCTTCGGTGAGCCGCCAAAGATACTCCACTGAGACTAAAGCCCAGCTTGATCTATCGCACGAAATCAAAATTGGAAAGTGCGATAATCTCAGCCATCTCTATCCAGAATAGACAGGCCAGATCATGAACCTACCCGCTCCGGAAATTTTCAAGGCTTATGACATTCGTGGCATCGTCGGCAAGACCCTGACGCCGGAAGCTGTGCGCAGTATCGGCCAGGCGCTCGGCTCGGAGGCGGTGGCGCGCGGGCAACGCACGCTGGCGGTAGGGCGCGACGGCCGCCTGTCTGGGCCGGAACTGGCGCAGGCGCTGGCGCAGGGCTTGAATGCCGCCGGCATCGACGTCATCGACATCGGTTGTGTGCCAACGCCCCTGGCTTATTTTGCGGCGTTCCAGCTAGGTACCAACAGCGCGGTCTCCGTGACCGGCAGCCACAACCCGCCCGACTACAACGGCATCAAGATGGTGCTGGGTGGACAGACCTTGTATGGCGACATGATCCAGAGCTTGCGCCGTCGTATCGAGCATGGCGACCTGGTGCATGCACTGCGTCCGGGCAAGGTTTCCCAGGTCGATGTGCGGCAGGCTTACCTCAAGCGCATCCTCAGCGACGTCAAACTCGCCCGGCCGATGAAAATCGTCGTCGATTGCGGCAATGGTGTTGCCGGCGAACTCGCGCCGCAACTCTTCAGCAAGATGGGGTGCAAGGTGGTGCCGCTGTTCTGCGAGATCGATGGCAACTTCCCCAACCATCATCCCGATCCGTCCAAGCCGGAGAACCTGCAGGATGTGATTCGCACCCTGCGCGAAACCGATGCGGAACTTGGTATCGCCTTCGATGGCGATGGCGATCGCCTCGGCGTCGTCACCAAGGATGGCGAAATCATCTATCCCGACCGTCAGCTCATGCTGTTTGCGGCCGACGTGATCACGCGCAATCCCGGCGCCCAGATCATTTACGACGTCAAGTGTTCGCGCAACCTGGCGCGCTCGATCCGCTACCAGGGCGGCGCGCCGCTGATGTGCCAGACCGGCCATGCCCTGATCAAGGCCAAGCTCAAGGAGACTGGTGCGCTGCTGGCCGGCGAGATGAGCGGCCACATGTTCTTCAAGGAGCGCTGGTACGGTTTCGACGACGGCATCTACGCCGCGGCGCGCCTGCTCGAGATCGTCTCGCGCTGGCCCGACGCCAACTGGCCGCTGAAGCATCTGCCCAATGCCTTGTCGACCCCCGAACTTAACATCAAGATGCAGGAAGGCGAGCCGCATGCGCTGATCGCCAAGTTGCAGCGACAGGCCAGGGAATTGTTTCCCGCTGCCAGCGAATTGATCGACATCGACGGCGTTCGTGCCGAATACGCCGATGGCTTCGGCCTGGCGCGCGCCTCGAATACCACGCCCGTGGTGGTGCTGCGTTTTGAAGCCGATACCAGCGAAGCGCTCGCGCGCATTCAGGGCGAGTTCAAGCGGGCCATGCAGAAAGCCTGGCCGGGGCTCGTGGTCGCTTACTGATCAAAGCGGCTTCTGATCATGAACGACACCAGTGAAGAGATCTTCATCGGCCGCCAGCCGATCCTGGATCGACAGCAGCAGTTGTTCGCTTACGAGTTGCTGTTCAGAAGCAGCAAACAGAAGAATTCCGCCGAGGTATTCGACAACCTCGCCGCGACGGCCAACGTCATCATGCACGCCTTCGCCGACCTCGGCATCGAGGCTGCGCTTGGTCCGTACAAGGGCTTTATCAACTGCGACGAAAACCTGCTCCTCTCCGACATGCTGGAGGCCTTGCCCTCGGACAAGATCGTGCTCGAAGTGCTGGAGACGGTTGAGGTCACACCGCAGATCGTTGAGCGCTGCACCGAACTCAAGTCGCGCGGCTTCACGATTGCGCTCGACGACTTCGTCAAGTTCGAAGACAAGTTCAAGCCCCTGCTCGACCTCGTCGAGATCGTCAAGGTCGACATCATGCCGCTGAGCCAGTCCGAACTGGTGGAGGCGACCAAGGCGCTCAAGCAGTGGCCGCTCATGCTGCTCGCCGAGAAAGTCGACTCGCCGGAGCAGGCCAAGTTCTGCCACGACCTCGACTACGCACTGTTCCAGGGCTATTACTTCGCCAAGCCGGCCATCATCGCCGGCAAGAAACTCAACCTGTCGCAACTGGCCCTGATGCAATTGCTCGGCATGGTGCTCGCCGATGCCGAGGTGCAGCAGTTGGAGAAAGTACTCAAGCACGAGCCCGGGCTGACCATGAACCTCATGAAACTGACCAACTCGGTAGCCACGGGAGCGCGTACCAAGGTCACCTCGATGCGCCATGCCATCACCGTGCTAGGACGCCGCCAGTTGCAGCGCTGGCTGCAGATCCTTCTCTACACCAATCCCGCCGGCGGGCAGCAGGGTGTCACCAGTCCGCTGATGCAGCTGGCTGCGACACGCGGTCGACTCCTGGAACTGCTGGCTGCCAAGCTGTACCCCGGCGACCACAGCCTGGAGGACCACGCCTTCATGAGCGGCATCATGTCGCTGATGCCGGCCTTGATGGGTACGCCGATGGAGGAGATCCTGCGCAGTGTCAATTTCAGCGGCGACGTGCACGATGCGCTCGAGTCGCGCAGCGGTATCCTCGGCACCATGCTGAGCCTGGCCGAGGCGCTCGAAGGCAACGACATTCAGTTGTGCTCGGAACTCAGTCAGCAGCTTAGTGGGGTCGAGGTCGAGACCATCAACAGCTGCCTGACCCAGGCACTCACCTGGTCCAGCAACATCGGCCAGGAAAACAGTTGAATTAGTTTCCGACCGGAAAAGAAAGTTGCCGGTAGTCGCCCTGCCAGTAGAGCAGGGGGCCGGCATCGGGAGACTGTACGAGCAATCCACTGGCCCGTCCAACCACCAGCGCATAGCCACTGTGGCTGTGGCAGGCAACCACCTCACAGGCAATTGCAGCCAGTGCATCATCCAGCAGCCATACGCCATCTGGTGTGCAACACCAGGTTGCGCCGGCGTAGCGTTGCTCGCCCTGTGCCCCGTCCTGGCCCGCGAAACGTCTTGCCACCGCCTCCTGATGGCTGGCTAACACATTCACACCGAAGCAATGGCTGGCCTGGATCAGGGGCCAGGATGAGGCCGTCTGGTTGATCGACACCAGCAGTTCAGGCGGGTCCAGCGCAACCGATATCACCGAGGTCACGGTCATGCCGGTGCGCACACCCTGATCGGCGGCGGTGATCACGCAGATCCCGCCGCCAAGCTGCCGCATCGCCAGGCGGAAGTTGTCTGGCGATGCAGGTGCGGGCTGAACGTTCTCCAAGATCAGCGGATGCCGCGTGCGTGCAGGATGGGCAACACGTTATCGCGGAAGTAAGGAAACTCCGCGACGTAATCCACGAACGACAGGGTCGTGCCGCGGAAGCCCGTAGCGTGCAGGGTGCAGATGCCGTCGGCCACCTGCTCGGGTGTGCCGACCAGCGGGTAGCCGCCATGGCCGGCGGCCATGCGCTCGCGAATCAGTGCCAGAAGATCGTGCGGGAAGGATTGTGCGTGGGCGAACTGGAGTTTCACCAGGTTGTCTACCGCCGCCCAGTCGGCATTGTCGAGGATCTGCTGCCAGCGCGCCTTGGCTTCGGCCTCGGTGGGGCAGCAGACGACGTGGGAGAAAGTCATCACCTCGACCTTGCGGTCGTTCTTCTGTCCCATCGCATGCAGTTCGGCAACCTCTGCCTTGGAGCGCGCCAGGTCGATGGCCGGAGTAAACAGCAAGTTGGCATTGCGGCTGGCGAACTCGCGTCCCAGGCCTGAGCCGGCCGCGTTGAGAATCAGCGGCATCACCGCCGGGCGCGGATTGCTGTAGGTATGTTTCAGTTGAAAATATTTGCCGTCCCAGTCGAAGGGCGCTTCGTGCGTCCACAGCTTTTTGATCACGTCGAACCATTCCTGCGCATAGCCGTAGCGCGTTTCATGGTCGTCGGGCAGCTTCAGGCCGAGCGCCTCGTACTCAGGCTTGTTCCAGCCGGCAACGATGTTGAGGCCGGCACGGTCGCCGCTGATCTGGGACATGGTGGCGATCTGCTTGGCCACGACCACCGGGTGATTGGCGGCAGTATGGATGGTGCCGAACACCGTGATGCGCTTGGTGCTGGCGAGCAGGGCGGTGGCCCAGGTGATGGTTTCCAGCACGCCGCCGTGAAAGTCGGTGTCGCCGCCGTAGCCGATCCAGCGCGCGATCGGCAGCATGAAGTCGATGCCGGCCTCGTCGAGCATCTGGCCGAGCTTGAGGTTGTTCTGCCAGTTCGCCACCCAGCGCTCGGGCAGCTTGGAGACGGTCATCCCGCCCGAACAATTGGTCGAGAAGGTGCCGAGCAGAAATCGGTTGTGCGCGAGGAAGGGATGTTCGGACATGTCGCGTACTCCTTGGACGTGAACTGGAACAGGTGGGCGCAAGCAAATCGCGCGGACGATAAGTATTATAGGTCTAAACTATTTGACCTACAACCGAAGTGCAGCCAGCGAGGCACTGCCAGCTGTTCTGCGACATCGGATTATCTGCAAACAGGCAGGCAGAAATTAAAGCCGCGCTTCCACCCAGGCCGGCACGCTCGCCAGCGCTTCCGGCAATTTGGCGGGTTCGGTGCCGCCGGCCTGCGCCATGTCGGAACGGCCGCCACCCTTGCCGCTGACCTGCTTTGCCACCGCATTGACGAGTTCGCCGGCCTTGACCTTCGCCGTCAGGTCCGCGGTGACGCCGGCGATCAACGCTACCTTGCCGTCGACCACGCTGCCCAGCACGATCGCTGCGCTTTGCAACTTGTCCTTGAGCTTGTCGAGCGTCTCGCGTAACGCCAGCGCATCGGCGTTCTCGATCTGGCAGGCGAGCACCTTGACACCCTTGACGGTGACCGCCTGACTGGCCAGATCGTCGCCCTGCGAGGCAGCGAGCTTGGACTTCATGCGCGCGAGTTCCTTCTCCAGCGCCTTGACGCCGTCGAGCAACTGCACTACGCGCGCCGCCGCCAGGTGCGGCTGGGTCTTGATCTGTGCCGCCACATCGCCGAGCTGATCGTCGACCTGCTGCACATGCATCAACGCGTTGTCGCCGGTGAGCGCCTCGACGCGCCGGATACCGGCCGCGACGCCGCCCTCGGCAACGATCTTGAACAGGCCGATGTCGCCGCTGCGCGCGACATGCGTTCCGCCGCACAGCTCGGTCGAATAATCGCCCATGCCGATGACGCGCACCTCGTCGCCATACTTCTCGCCGAACAGCGCCATCGCGCCGCAGGCGATGGCGGCGTCATAGCCCATGACGCGCGAGGTGACGGCGACATTGCGCTGCACCTCACGGTTGACCAGCTGTTCGACGCGCGCCATCTCCTGCGCCGTCATCGGTTGCGGATGGGAGAAGTCGAAGCGCGTCCGCTTGGCGTCGACCAACGAGCCCTTCTGCTGCACATGTTTGCCCAGCACCTCGCGCAAGGCCGAGTGCAGCAGGTGGGTGGCCGAGTGGTTCCAGGCCGTGTGCTGTCTTGCCGAAATGTTCACGCGTGCCGTGACGCGCTCGCCCACCGCCAGGGTGCCGGCTTTCATGACGCCCTGATGGCCGAACACGTCGGCCTGAATTTTCTGCGTGTCGCCGACCTCGAACATCGCGTTGCCACCTGCACCACGCACCAGCTCGCCGCAATCGCCGACCTGCCCGCCGGACTCGGCATAAAACGGTGTCTTGTCGAGCACCGCGATGCCGGCTTTGCCCGCCTGCAATTCATTGACCCGGGCGCCGTCACGGTAGAGCGCCAGCACCGTGGCTTCCTCCTCGAGCGTTTCGTAGCCGCAAAATACCGTCGGCTGGCCGTCGTAATCGACGCTGCCTTTCATCTTGAAGGTCGAGGCTGCGCGCGCCATCTCGCGCTGTTTCTCCATCGCCAGCTCGAAGCCGGCGGTGTCCACCGTCACGCTGCGCTCGCGGCAGATGTCGGCGGTGAGGTCGAGCGGAAAGCCGTGGGTGTCGTAGAGCTTGAACACCGTCTCGCCGTCGAGCGTCTGGTTGCCGCCGGCCAGCGCCGTGTTGAGGATTTCCATGCCGTGCTCGATGGTTTCGCCGAAGCGTTCCTCCTCCTGGCGCAGCACCGCATCGACCTGGGCGTGGGCCGCGACCAGTTCCGGATAGGCGCTGCCCATTGCGGCACACAGGTCGCCGACCAGCTTGTGGAAAAAGGGCTGCTTGCAGCCGAGCTGGTAGCCGTGACGGATGGCGCGGCGGATGATCCGGCGCAGCACGTAGCCGCGCCCGTCGGAGCCGGGAATCACGCCGTCGACAATGAGGAAGGAACAGGCGCGGATATGGTCGGCGATCACTTTGAGCGAGTTGTCGGCCAGATCCGTGCAATGCGTCTCGCGCGCCGCCGCCTTGATCAGCTGCTGGAACAGGTCGATCTGATAATTGCTATGCACATGCTGCAGTACTGCCGCGATGCGCTCCAGGCCCATGCCGGTATCGACGCTGGGCTTGGGCAGCGGATGCAGCACGCCGGCCTCGTCCCGATTGAACTGCATGAACACCAGGTTCCAGATCTCGATGTAGCGGTCGCCGTCCTCGTCCTTCGAGCCGGGCGGGCCGCCCCAGATCTCCGGGCCGTGATCAAAGAAAATCTCGCTGCAGGGGCCACAGGGGCCGGTGTCGGCCATCTGCCAGAAATTGTCCGAGGCATACTTGGCGCCCTTGTTGTCGCCGATGCGCACGATGCGCTCGGGTGGCACGCCGATCTCCCTGGCCCAGATCTCGTAGGCCTCGTCGTCCTCGGCATACACAGTCGCCCAGAGCTTTTCCGCAGGCAGCTGATAGACCTGGGTGAGCAGTTCCCAGGCATAGTGGATCGCATCGTGCTTGAAATAATCGCCGAAGCTGAAGTTGCCGAGCATCTCGAAGAAGGTGTGGTGGCGCGCGGTGTAGCCGACGTTCTCGAGGTCGTTGTGCTTGCCGCCGGCGCGCAGGCTGCGCTGCGACGAGGTGGCGCGGGTGTAGGCGCGTTTGTCCTTGCCGGTGAACACATCCTTGAACTGCACCATGCCGGAATTGGTGAACAGCAGCGTCGGGTCGTTGCCCGGCACCAGGGGGCTGGAGGCGACGACGGTGTGTCCCTTGGAGGCAAAAAAATCGAGGAATTTCTGGCGGATTTCGGCGCTGTTCATGGCGTGCTCAGGCAGTCTGGCGAAAGCAGGAATTGTAGCATCACCCAATCTGGGAGCTGGCCGCAAAGACTACTGCCAACAGCGTGGAATCGAGCTATGCCTGAGTAGCGTCGAACGGTCGCCTCAATTGGTGCTCGAATGAATCAGTTCACGGCGAAAAAAATGGAGAACCGCAAATAGTGCGGTTCTCCATGTAATTACCCGGGGGCAGCGCTACAAGCTATAGCACGTAGTTCGCCGTATCGGCCTGAGCGAGCGACTGGCCGATGAGTGTCGCCACCGTCATATAGGCATCGCCACCACCGTTCGAATCGATCTGCACAAGAGTATCGGCACCGGACTGCTGGAACCGAACGAATCCGCCACCGAAGGCGGTATTGTCATGCGGTGCTCCGATTGAGGTCAGCAGGCCACTCAACTGAAGCACGTCGCCTCCCACACCCTTGCTGAAGTTGTTGATGGTCTTGTTCGAAACAACGACGACTTCGTCGAGCGCCGGGCCTTCGGCATAGAACTGCCACGGTTGACCGGATACAGTATCATTAGGGTACGTGCTCGCGAAGTTCAACGTGGTCGTGGCACCGGTGGCCGTGAACGTGAATGCTTGCTGCGACCACATCATGTTGCTCGCCGAGTTCCCGGCGCTGAACGTGTACGACTGCGAATTGCCAGCCGCCGACACCTGGACGGTCGCGTGGTCCGCATGCCCCCCCGGGTTCTTGGACAGATCGAAGCCAACTGTGTATTGCACACCCGGGGTCGTCTGCAGAATCTGCTGTACCCCACCAGGATGAAACGCGTTGAGATCCACGCTGTACGTGCCATCTCCCGGTTGCCAGCCAGCGGATGAAACAACGTCGACGCCGTCTCCCGTAAGAGTCCACCCGGTGGTGGCCCCCTCGAACGACCCGTTGTTGGCGAGATTCGACAACACATAAGTGTCGCTGGCGCCGTTGACGGCAACCGTCACGGTCTGAGTCGCTGTACCGCCCAAACCATCCGAGACTTGAACCACAAAGCTTTCGCTCTTGTGATCGGTGGCACTCAATGACTGCACTGCGGCCGAGCTGTTGTTTAGCGTATAGGTCCACTTGCCCGTGCCATCTACTAACAGACTGCCGTACGCACCCGTGTTCGAACCCGCTGTACCGTTGGCGCTAAGCACGCTCCAGGCTAACGTTGTGCCCTGGTCAGGATCGGTCGCGCTCAACTGGCCGCTTGAGGTCGAGGTGACATCTTCCGTTACGGCGCCGCTTCCTGCCGCGGAGGTCATTGTGGGTGCATCATTGACTCCGGTGACCGTAATCGTTGCCGTCGCCGTGTTGGTGCCGCCGTGGCCGTCAGAGACGGTGTAGGTGAAATTGTCCGGCTTGGTCTGACCCTGTCCCAGCGAACCAAACGCACCATTCTCGTCGTAGAGATAGGTGCCGTTCTTGTTCACGGTGAGTTCCGCGCCGGAGGTCAGGTTCAGCGTAATCGAATTGCCGACGATCGCTTGGTTGTTCACCGCAGTGACGGTCAAAGGATCCGACTCGAGATCGCTGTCGTTCGCAAGCACTTGGCCGGTCGCGGTCGCGGTCAGAGACTTGCCGTAGGTTCCGATGGTAAAACCGTTCCAGGTCTCCGCCGCCAGGCTCGTCCAGGTGAGCGACTGGACCGTGCCGTCGATCTGCACGACACCATGCAACTCCCTTGACGCGGCATTGTTGTTGTACGTGCTAAGAAGTTCGAACCTCCCGTCGGGCAAGGCTACTTTTGTCGCCGCGCCCTGGCCGAAGTAGCCGGGGCCGGAACTGGCGATCTGAAAATCGTGGTCGAATAGATAACCATTGTTGATGCCACCGGCCATTCCGTTGAGGCTCACGACCGCGAAGAACAGGTTGTCAACCGGCTGCGTAAAGGTCAGGGTTTTCTGCGTCTGCTGGTTCAGCGCGATGATGTCGGACGACCCGTTGGGTCCGTTAGCGACAGCCGCGCTGGTGTAGGTTCCGACAGGCACCGTGCCGTTTTGCAGGTTGTAAAAGTTGGGGCCGCCATTGGTCTGGGCAAAGTAGTACTCGCCGCTATAAGTGACGCCAACGGTCTGACCATTGCCCAGATTGATAGTCCCGGAAACAGTCCCTGGCGCGCTGCTGGTCCAATCCACCCAGCTGACGACGTTGCTATGTGCCTGGCTTGCCAGCGTCGTGGCCGTGAGTGCGTTGCTGTCGTTCACCGCGACGGGTGCATCGTTGACCGGATTCACGTTTAGGTTAACGTGGGCGCTGCTTTGCTCCCCGGCGGTGTCCCTCATGGTGTAGCTGAACGCATCCGGCCCGTTGTAGTTAAGTCCTGGCGTGTAGGTATAGTTACCGTTGCCGCCGTCAACCAGCGTTCCGCGTGTCGGTGAAGTAACTGACACGACGCTCTTCGTATCGCCAGCATCCGGATCGGTATCGTTGGCCAGCAACGCGGCGGCGTTGAACGCCAATGGCGTGTCTTCGTTCGTGGTCAGCGTGTCTGCAACAGCTGTCGGCGGCGTGTTGGTTCCGATCACCGTCACAGCCAATGTCGAACTGGCCTGCGCGCCGTGATCGTCGGCTACGGTGTAATCGATGTTCACGACCGTGGTGTCGTTGAGCCTGAGTGTCTTGAAATCCTGACCCGGATCGAACTGGATCTGGCCCCCGACAACATGCACGCTGCCCGATCCTGCGGCGACCGAGGCTCCTGCGAGACTCAATACCGCCCCGGTGTCGACGTCGGTGTCATTGGCAAGAACGGCGTAGCTCTTCACCTCGTTGTTTTTTTGCGAACCGCTGTCGGCAACGGCTACCGGCGCGTCGTTGGTGCCGATAATGGTGACATCGATCTGCTTGGTGATCTGCCCGCCGTGCTGATCGTCGATGGTTACGTTGAAGCTCTCGCCCCTGGTTTGGCCTGCTGCCAGGTATTCAACCGCAGTATCGGCCACCGTGTAGTTCCACGCGAGTTTGCCGCCGGTTCCGGCACCGGTGGTGTCGCTGTTTCTGACTGCTGTCAGGGAGCCCAGCACGTCACCCGTCGGCGCAGCAGATACCAGATGCACATCACTGAGATCCGCATCGGTGAATGCAATGGCGCCACTGGCACTGAGGTTCCCTGCAGGAGTGATCTTCTCGGTCAGGGAAGCACTGATGGGACCGGTGTGCTGGATGGAGATGTTGTCGAGCACGCCTCCGGCACCATTGCTGTCATCTGAACGGAACTCCAGGCGATAGATCCCGTCCGCCGGGGCGGACATCGCATAGCTGAAGTGCTGCAGACCGCCCGTAGTGCCGTTCAAGTGGCCGATAAGATTGTCGCCCCAGAAGACGCTGATGGCAGATGTAGAGCCAGGGCGCGGCGAGTAGTCGAACGACACGGTATAAGCTGTTCCCGCCCGGGCTGCGATATCCGTATACAGATTGGGAGGGCTGCCCGCGTCTCCTTCCAACTCGATAACGTGTGAAGCGGTGCCGGCTCCGTATATGGTACCGACACCGATTTCAACCATGTTGCTTGGGTTGTCGGTGTGCCATAGACCGCCAGAAAGACCGGTCGTCGACACAAAGCCCCAGCCGGATACGGTGACTTCCTCGAAATTCGTAACTGCGTCGATCGCCGACGCCTCCGGCGCGTCGTTACTGCCGGTGATTGCCACATTCACCACGCCAGTTCCAGTGCCGTCCTGGCTGGTTACCGAGAAGCTGTCGCTGACTTGCTGACCAGCCGCCAATTCATTGTGTGCAGAACTTGCAGCGTAACTCCAGTTGCCATTGGCATCGACGTTGAAAGTACCGTAGTGTCCGGCGGTGTTGGCCTGCGCCACTACATGCGCCTCGCCGGTGTCAACATCACTTACGTTCAGCGAGCCGTGGCTGCTGAGGTCCGCTGCCGAGTTCGTCTCGGTCAAGGCCCTGTTGTCTGAACTCACCGTGGCCACGTCGTTGGTGCCGGTCACCGACACGATCACGGTCTGATCGGCATAAGCGCCCTTGTCATCGGTGACGCGCACGGTAAAGGTTTCATTGTGGGATTCGCCTGCTACCAGAGACTGCACTGCGGCTGAAGCGTTGTTCAGCGTGTAAGTCCAGTTGCCGGTCGATGCATTCACGGCCATCTGTCCATAAGCGCCAGTGTCAGAGCCAAGTACGCTCCAAGCCTGAGTTGCCCCATTGTCGACATCGCTTGCGAGCAGGTTGCCAGTTGCTGTGGGCTTCGTATCTTCTTGCGTTGCCCCAGTGGCTGCAGCGTCATTCGCAGTAATGACCGGCGCATCATTGGTGCCGGTGACGGTGATGGTGACAGTCTGGTCGGCAGTGGCACCTTTGTCATCGGTGACGCGTACAGTGAAGGTTTCGTCGTGCGTCTCGCCCGCAGCAAGCGCCTGCGTGGCGGCAGAAGCATTGTCAAGTGCATAGGTCCATTGACCGCTCGCTGAGTCGACATTCAGGGAGCCGTATGTGCCCGTTGCAGCGTCCTTGACGCTCCAGGTCTGTGTCGCGCCATGGTCGACGTCGGTTGCACTCAGTGTGCCGGTTGCACTCAGTACCGTGTCCTCCTGTGCCGCCCCCGCAGCTGCCGCCGCGTTCGAGCTGATCATCGGGGCATCGTTGGTGCCGGTGATGGTGATCGTGATCACTTGGGCTTTGCCGTCATGATCTTTCGCTGAGGAGACCTTGTAGGCCAGGGTCAGGGTTTCGCCGGATGCCAGAAAGTCGAAGGTTGGGTCTGCCGCACTGAATTGCCACGCAATGTTCTTGTCGCTTTCGCCACCCTTGCTGGTGGGCACCGTCGAGG
Source organism: Sterolibacterium sp. (assembly GCA_041674465.1). GTDB lineage: Bacteria > Pseudomonadota > Gammaproteobacteria > Burkholderiales > Rhodocyclaceae > JACRAR01. Next base: position 41,376 of record JBAYVV010000002.1, on the reverse strand, counting down.
TTGACAGCGCGGATGCCAGAACCGCCGATGCCGCTGCCGGGATCGCGCTGCCGGCGGACCAACTGGCCATGACCAGTGCGGAGGTCAGCGAGCCTTTATCTTCCAGGCCAAGATTCTTGCCGGATATGACGCCCGATGTCTGTTCGATGGCGGCAGATCCCTCCGTCAGGCTGGCTTGCGCGGCGACGGAATACACCTTCGGCGTGCTGCCGGTGCCGACGATCAAGAGGCCCAAATCTTGCGGCGCCGAGGCGCCGCCGTGATTGTCGGCGACGCTCAGTTGATAGTTCGCCAGCACGGCTTGGCCAGCAGTCAGCTTCGGCGCGGTGGAAGGCAGGGCGAAGTCCCATTTAAGGGCGCCCTTGCCGTTTTCTCCCTCGTCGTTGATGCTCGTGCGCAGTGCCTGGCTCAGACTCGCCGACAGATCGGGCGCTCCAGCCGAGGCCACCAGCGGCTTCAGAGCGAGGTTGGACGTGTGCTTGTCGCCCCGGTCAGGATCTGTGTAGAGCAACGTGCCCTTGACTTTTCCCGAGCTGCTGTCGCCGTCGATGGTCAGTGAATTCTGGCTGATCACCGGCGCGTCGTTGGTTCCACTGACCGTGACGGTAACGAGTTGCTCGGCGGAAGCACCCTTGCTGTCGGTGACGCGCACGGTGAAGCTGTCTTTTTTCGAGGTTCCCTCTGCGAGCCCTTGGACCGCAGTGGCACTGTTATTGAGGGTGTAAGTCCATTTGCCGGTGTTGTCGATGGCGAGGCTGCCGTAGTTGCCCTTGGCGTCACTCTTGACGTTCCAGGCCTGCGTGGCGCCGACATTGGTATCGGTTGTGCCCATTTGTCCCGAAGCGCCGAGTGTGGTGTCTTCCTGAGCTGTTCCCGCGGTGACTGAAGTCGAGTTGATCACCAATGGACCGGGTTTGCTGCTCGAGGGTTTCTCGCTGGAAGAACTGTTCTTGCTGTCGCTGGAGTTGTTGCTCGACATGATCGATCCTTTCGGGAATTCTGTTCAGTTTTAAGTCAAGAAATTTGAGAACTGTTGCGAGGACTCAAATGGCATTCGGGGGCCTCAGTCGGAGAGTGGGAAAGTGCAAGCGACTGAGCGGGTCTTTTTCATGGCGCCAACACCTTTAAGTATCTACAATACGTATTTCAGCAACTTAAATATAAACTGTTTAGTGATAAAACGCACGCAATTTGAAACAATTTATATGGCATGTCAACAGATATTTGATTACATGGGGTTAATGGCTATTGCATTCGTATGGAATTAGGATGCCAAATGCATAATTTCATTCGCTTTTTGCCTGGTAGTTTAGTAGATAGAGCTTCAAATCCGGGCGATTTTGTGCTGTGCAGCATGCGCTGGCACGCCGTGGCGCGTCAAAAACATCAAGCAGACGAAGTCGAGGGAGGGGGCGCTACAGGTGCGGTGCGAACAGGTCGAGGCGGTCGGTAAAAATGGCGCTCACACCTGCGGCGAAGAACTGATTGGCCTGCTCTTCCCGATTGACGGTATAGCAGGCCAGCGCATAGCCGGCAGCATCAATCGCAGCGGCTCGCTCGGGATGGAAATGTTCCGCTGCGCAATGCAGTGCCTGGCAGCCGAGTTTCTCCTGGTGTGTCTGCCAATCGTCAGAAATTTCCTTCACCAGCAGGGCGCGCGGCAACTCATCTGCGACTTTCCGCGCAGCAGCCAGTGCAGTTTTGGAGAACGATGAGAGCAGCAGTGAAAGTTGCGGCCATCTGATCGACACTTCCTGAGTTTGTCGGGTGACTGCCAATCCGGTGCCATGCTCGGTACCCGGACTGGGCTTGAGTTCGATGTTGGCAGCCAGGTTCAGTTTGCGGCATAAGACCAGAGCTTCATCGAGCGTCGGGATGGACTCGCCGGCGAAGGCAGGGTGGTGCTTGCTGCCCGCATCAAGTTTGCGCAACTGCGCCAGCGTGTGTTCTGCAAGCTTGCCGCGGCCGTCGGTGGTGCGCTCCAGGGTCTCGTCGTGGAACAGCACCGGCACGCCGTCGGCGCTCAGCATCACGTCGAATTCGATGGCACGGAAGCCCAGGCGGGCTGCGAGCCGGATGCCGGCCAGAGTGTTCTCGGGTGCCAGGGCGCCGCCGCCGCGATGTGCGATGTAACGCGGGTAGCGCCAATCCACGGTTCAGCGTTCCGGTTTGGCAATCAGGCTGGGGGTCCCGCCATTGAGGCGCTGCATGGCGCTGTCGAGGGCTTCCTTGGCGGGCTTGGTGTTGGCCCAGACCGTGGCGATTTCCTCGTTGAGGATGTCGCGCATCTGGTCAGGGTTGCTGCCGTACTTGATGCGCGTGGTTAATCCCGGACGTTCGGCGAGGCGGCGTGTTGCTGCCGCCAGCAGGGTCGGTGCGACACCGGCGCGCTTGAGCATCTCGATGGCGACCGGTGTCATCGGCAGGTAGCCGGTGGCACGCACCCATTCGAGTTGCGCTTGCGGTTGCAGCAGGAAACTCACGAAGCGCGCTGCCAGCTGGTACTCGTTTTTCTTGAAGCCGGCGAGGATCCACAGGCCTGCACCGTCCGGCAAGAGCCTGGTCGGCGTGGCGCCGCGCACATCGTCGTAATAGGGCAGTTCGGCCACGCCCACGGCCAGCCCGGCATGCACGGCATCGGCATAGAGTTTCGAAGGGCCGGTATACATCGCGCATTCGCCGGAAATGAATTTCTCGTCCGATTCATTGCCCGGGCCGTAATAGCGGAAGTAGGCGCTCTTGTACCAGCTTGAAAGCAGCGCGATGTGCTTGACGTCGATAAGCCGGTTCAGGGCGATTTTCGTGACGCCGTTCTTTTCCTTTACGCCGATGGGCTCGCCGTGCTGTGAAGACAGATTCTCGAGGTGCACCCAGGCAAAGCGCGAGGACGTGACTGGACACTTGATGCCGACGTCGAAGAGTTTGCCAGCATGTTGCTGGACTTCCCACCAAGTCTTGGCCGGCATTGCGGGATCAAGGCCGGCCTTGCGGTAGGCTTCCTTGTTCCATAGCAGCACCGGCAGCGACATGCCCAACGGCAGTGCCTGGATGCGCCCGACCGGATCATCCACAGCATCGACGAGGAGAGGGAACAGGCGTTTCGCATCGAACTTTTCACCGGCCTGTGCCATGACTTGAAAAAGGGGTTTGAAGCGCGGCCGGTTGCCGAAGAACTCCGTGCTGTCGTCGACATCCAGCAGCGCCAGTTGCGGCAACTCCTGCCGCACGGGTTCGCTGATGCCGCGCAGATCCTGCAGGATGACGCGCGCCTTGCCTTTCTGGGTATCGTTGAAGCGCAAGACCAGGCTGGTCAGTACTTCCTGTGCCTTGCCCGCCAGCGCATGGCGCAGGATGATTTCATCGGCTGCCTGCGTCGGGGCGGCCAGCGCCAGGAGCAGCAGCAACATCCATCCGGCTTGCGCCATGTTTTCTCTCCACGGTTGTCAAGGTTCGAGGTCGCTATCTTACTCGGTGGTTTGCAGCATTTGATTTGCGGGAGGCCTGTTGCTCTTGCCAAATAGGGCAAGCCATGATATTTTACACATGAATATATAATTTCACTTGTAAAAAGGAATACAACATGCGCATAGCTTGCCTCGGCGGTGGTCCCGCCGGACTTTACTTCAGCATCCTGATGAAGAAAGCCGACCCGAGCCACGACATCACCATCTACGAACGTAACCTGCCGAACGACACCTTTGGCTGGGGCGTGGTCTTCTCCGATGCCACGCTGGGCAATTTCGCCAAGGCCGACCCGCAAAGTTATGATGAGATTGCGCGCAGCTTCCATCACTGGGACGATTGCGACGTTTTCTTCAAGGAGGAGCGGATTGTTTCGGGTGGCCACGGTTTCTGCGGCATCGGCCGCAAGCGTCTGCTCAACATCCTCCAGGCGCGTGCTGCGGAACTCGGTGTCAAGCAGGTGTTCGAGAGCAACGTCACGGACGACGCCCAGTTCGCCGACGCCGACCTGATCGTGGCGGCAGATGGTGTCAACAGCCTGATCCGCAACAAATACGCCGAGCATTTCCAGCCCGACATCGAGGTGCGCAAGTGCCGCTACATCTGGCTTGGCACCCACCTCAAGCTGAATGCCTTCACCTTCATCACCGAAGCCACCGAATGGGGCTGGTTCCAGGTGCATGCCTACCAGTTCGACAAGGACACCAGCACCTTCATCGTCGAGTGTCGCGAGGAGACATGGCTCGCCGCCGGCCTCGACAAGGCTGACCAGGATGCTTCCATCGCTTTCTGCGAAAAGCTGTTCGCCAAGTATCTCAAGGGCAACAAGCTGATGAGCAATGCGCGCCATTTGCGCGGCTCGGCCTGGCTGAATTTCAACCGCGTGCTGTGCCACCGCTGGCATCACAATAACATTGTGCTGATCGGCGATGCGGCGCACACCGCGCATTTCTCCATCGGTTCCGGCACCAAGCTGGCGATGGAGGACGCCATCGCCCTGAGCAAGACCGTGACGGCCAATCCGACCAATGTGGAGCTGGCGCTGGAGTTGTATCAGCAGGAGCGCGAACTCGAGGCGCTCAAGCTGCAAAGCGCGGCGCGCAACCGCATGGAGTGGTTCGAGAACGTCGCACGCTACACGCACCTGCCGCCCGAGCAGTTCGCCTACACGCTCTTGACGGGCAGTCAGCGCATCGGCCACGAGAACCTCAAGCTGCGCGACAAGTCCTATGTCGAGGGTGTCGAAACCTGGTACGCGCAGCAGCAGGGCTTGCCGGCCCAACCGCTGCCGCCGATGTTCACGCCCTACACGGTGGGCGGCCTGACGCTGAAAAATCGCGTTGTCGTCTCGCCCATGGCGATGTATTCCTGCCAGGACGGCATGCCCGGCGATTTCCTTCTGGTACACCTCGGCAGCCGCGCGCTCGGTGGTGCCGGCCTGGTCATGACGGAAATGACCTGCGTCGCGCCGGAAGGGCGCATCACCCCGGGCTGCGCCGGCATCTGGACCGACCAGCAGACTGCAGGCTGGCAGCGCATCGTCAATTTCGTGCATCAGAATTCCGACGCCAAGGTCGGCGTCCAGCTCGGCCACTCCGGTCCGAAGGGTTCGACCCAACTGGGCTGGCAAGCCATCGACGAGCCTCTGCCGCAGGGCAACTGGCCGTTGCTGGCGGCTTCGGCGGTGGCCTACGGTCCGCAGAACCAGGTACCGAAAGCCATGACACGCGCTGACATGGATCGCGTCTGCGCCGACTTCGTCGCCGCCACCAAACGTGCCGTCACCGCCGGTTTCGACCTTCTCGAACTGCATTGCGCCCATGGTTACCTCCTGTCCAGCTTCATCTGCCCGCTCACCAACCAGCGCAGCGACGAGTATGGCGGCACACTGGAGAACCGCCTGCGCTTTCCGCTCGAAGTGCTGCGCGCCGTGCGCGCCGCCTGGCCGGCCGGCAAGCCCCTGTCGGTGCGTATCTCGGCGCATGACTGGGCGCCCGGCGGCAACACGCCCGACGATGCCGTGGCCATGGCCCGGCTCTTCAAGGCTGCGGGCGCCGACCTGATCGACGTCTCCTCCGGCCAGACCACGCGCGCCGCCAAGCCGGTGTATGGCCGCATGTACCAGACGCCGTTCGCCGACCGCATCCGCAACGAAGTCGGCATCGCCACCATTGCCGTCGGCAATATCTTCGAGGCCGACCATGTGAATAGCATTGTCGCCGCCGGCCGTGCCGATCTCTGCGCAATTGCCCGCCCGCACCTGGCCGATCCGGCCTGGACTCTCCATGCAGCGGCACAGCAGTGCTACAACACGGTCGCCTGGCCGCCGCAGTACCTGAGCGGCAAGGATCAGCTCGAGCGCAACCTGGCTCGAGCCGCGCAACTCGTCTTGAACGCCTGAACTTCCACGCGGCTTTTTTTTGGGGAAACACGCCATGAGCAAGAAAAAAACTGTTGCAGCGCCGTCGGATACCGAAACCCGTGCGACCAGTAGCCATGCCCAGGAACTGCGCCTGTGGCTGCGCATGCTGGCATGCACCAACCTGATCGAAGGCGAGATCAGAACCCGGCTGCGCAACCAGTTCAGCATCACGCTGCCGCGCTTCGACCTGATGGCGCAACTCGAGCGTGCGCCGGACGGCATGAAAATGGGCGAGCTGTCGAAGCGCATGATGGTTACCGGCGGCAATGTCACGGGCATCACGGATCAACTGGTCGCAGAAGGCCTGGTGGTGCGTCAGGACAACCCGAAAGACCGCCGTGCCTACAACGTCAAGCTGACTGCGGAGGGCCGCAAGGCCTTCATGAAAATGGCCGCTGCGCATGAAAAGTGGATCGTCGATCTGCTCGGGCATCTCAGTGAAAAAGAGAACGAGCAGCTCTATCAGCTGCTGGCCAAGCTCAAGTCGCATGTTTCTTCCTTGCCTGTAGAGGGTTATTGATGATGAATCAGATTTTGCAGCCGCCCCACTGGGCCAAGCCGATCGGCTATTCCAACGGGATCAAGGCCAGGGGCGCCATGGTATTCACCGGTGGCATCATCGGATGGGACAACCAGTGCCGTTTCGCCGGTGCCGATCTGACCAGCCAGGTGCGGCAGGCGCTACGCAATATCGTCGAAGTGCTTGCTGAAGGAGGGGCGGGTCCGGAACATATCGTGCGGCTGACCTGGTACGTCACCGACAAGCGCGAATACCTGGCGCAGGTCAAGCAGATCGGCGCGGCGTATCGCGAGGTGATGGGACGCAATTTCCCCGCCATGGCGCTGGTGCAGGTGGCCGCCCTGGTCGAAGACGAGGCCAAGGTGGAAATCGAAGCCACCGCTGTTGTCCCCGATCCGGATTGATTCAATTTCACGTAGAATCCGCCTACCTGTTTTGAGAGCGATTCTGCGGATAGTCATGCAATTACGTTTGCCTCTGCTGCTCATTCCGCTGGCCTTGGCCGCCTGCGAACAGCTTGGCCTCGACGACCAGGCCAAGATCGCCGCGGCGCGGGAAGCCGATGGCCGAGCCATCGGCAATGCCTGCAGGCAAACCGGCCGCGTTCTCGAGGAGTGCTACGCGCTCAATCCGAAGTACCAGAAAGCTGCCATATTCAATGGCTGGCGCGACATGGACGGCTACATGCGCGAGAACAAGATCGAAACCTCCGAGCGCCCGGGAGAGGGTAAAGAGGGTAAATCAGCTGATGGGAAGTCCGGCGATACAAAGTCCGGCGATGGCAAGTCGTCGGCCGCAGACAAATCCAAGGATGCTGCTTCTCCAAAATCTGCCGCAGCGCCCGCTGCAGCGAAGCACTAATGTCTAGTGCCCCATGCTGATGCCGGCGCCCTGGCGCGGCCGGGTCAGCCAGACCACGCCGGTCAGCAGGAAGAACACAACCGCGCTGTAGAGGAAAAACTGATTCGTGGCGACCATGTAGCTTTGCGCGAAAAGCGTGCGCTCGATCGCGGCGTAGGATTGCTCGCTGCTCAGGCCGGCGTCTTGCAGACGCTCGATGTACAGGGTACTGACCGGATTGTAGCTGCTGATGTTTTCCGCCAGCCGGGCGCGGCTCTCCAGCGCCAGGTGTTCCCAGGCCGTGACGCTGACCGCGGTACCGATGGCAGCGCCGAGCGTGCGCAGAAAGTTCGAGAGGCCTGACGCGGCGGCCATGTGGTCGGGCGTGATGCGGGAGAGCATCAGCGCCTGCACCGGCAGAAAGAAAGAGGCCAGGCCGATGCCCTGCACCAGACGCGGACTGATTACGTCCCAGAAGGTGACGTCGAGTGTCATGAAGCCATTCCACAGCGATACCGCACCCATGATGAGGAAGGCGCACGTGGCGAGAACACGCAGATTGAGGCGCGCGATATTGCGGCCGATGATGGGCGAGAGCAGCAAGGTGAACACGCCTACCGGTGCGTACGCCATGCCGGCCTGCGCCGCGGTGTAGCCCATCACGGTCTGCAGCCAGAGCGGGAAGATGACGGCCGAGGCGAAATAAGTCATGAAGCCGATCGAGAGCAGGATCACGCCGTAACGGAAATTCACTTCGCGAAACAGATGCAGGTCGACGATGGGATGTTCCGAGAGCCAGGTCCAGGCGATGAAAAAGGTCAGCGAGACCAGGGCAGTCACGCCGAGGGCCGTGATGAAATTCGAGGCGAACCAGTCGTAATCCTTGCCGATTTCCAGCATCAGCTGCAGGCAGCCGATGCCGCCCATCATCAGGGCCAGGCCGATGCGATCGAGCGGGACACGGGTGATGACGGAATCACGGTGCCGCATCAGGATGGCGATGCTGATGGCACCAAACAGCCCGATCGGAATGTTGATCAGGAAAATCCACGACCAGTGATAATTGTCGCTGATATAGCCACCCAGCAAGGGGCCGCAGATAGGGGCGAGAATCACCGTGATGGCCCACAGCCCCATTGCCACGCCGCGTTTTTCCGGAGGATAGCAGCGCACCAGCAGGGTTTGCGACAAGGGCACCATGGGACCGGAGACAAAGCCCTGCAGCAGGCGGAAGCCGACCAGCGTGAAGAAGTTCTGCGAGAACGCCGCGCAGGTGGACATGAAGGTGAATGCCAGCACCGAATACACGAATAAACGTGCCTCGCCGAGGCGGCGGGCGAGCCAGCCGGTGAGCGGGATGGCTACGGCCGCGGCGACCGAGTAAGCGCTGATGATCCAGGTGCCCTGGTTGGTCGACACGCCCAGCGCGCCGGCAATTGTTGGCACCGAGACATTGGCGATGGTGATGTCGAGGATCTCCATGAAGGTGGACATCGCTGCGGCTACCGTCAGCAGTACCAGCGCCGGGCCATGCAGCGGCTCCAGCGGTGCCTTGGGAAGCGCAGAAGCTTGAGTCACTTCAGGTTGGCGGCAATGACGGCCTGGATGCGCGCCAGCGTCTTGTCGTCGGGCGGACTTTCACTGCTGTAGCCGGTTGCCTCGCGCGCTGCGGCTAGCGGCAAGCCGGCCTGCTCATGCAGGTCGACCTCGACGTGCATCGACAAGCCGATGCGCAAGGGGTGCTCGGTCAATTGCTGCGGTTCGAGCGCGATTCGCACCGGCACTCGCTGCACCACCTTGATCCAGTTGCCGGAGGCATTCTGCGCGGGCAGCAGCGCGAAAGCCCCGCCCGTGCCGGCGGCCAGTCCCAACACCTTGCCGGTGTATTGCACATCGCTGCCATACAGATCGGACGTCAATTTGACGACCTGGCCGACGCGCATGTTGCGCAGTTGGGCTTCCTTGAAATTGGCGTCCACCCACAGCCGGTCGAGCGGAACGATGGCCATCAACGGCGCACCGGGGTTGATGCGCTGACCCACCTGAACATTGCGTTTGGCCACCTGGCCGCTGACCGGTGCGAGCAGTGCGGTGCGCTGCTGGGCGAGCAGGGCCTCATGCAGGCGGGCGGCGGCGCGCATGACGTTGGGATGGTCACGGACGCTGCTGCCTTCGGTCAGTGCTCGGCCCGAGGCGAGTTGTTCGCGGGCGGCTGTCACCGCTGCGCGTGCCACATTGAGAGACGCTTCGGCATGACGCAATTCTTCGCCCGAGACGGCGCCCGTGCCGGCCAGGTTGCGCCTGTGGGTCAGGTCGTCTTCGGTGCGCGCCAGTTCGGCCTGGCGCTGCGTCAGCACTGCGGCGGACTGCGACTGCGTAGTGTAGAGCGTGCGTACTTCCCGCACCGTTTGCGCCAGTTGCGCTTCGGCTTGCTCCGCCGCAACCCGGGCATCGGCGGGATCGAGGCTGATCAAGACCTGGCCGGCCTTGACCAGGTCGGTGTCATCGGCGTGGATCCTGACGACAGTGCCGGCGATTTGCGGCGTCACCTGCACCACATTGCCTTGCACATAGGCGTTGTCGGTGTCCTCGTAATGGCGTGACACCAGCAGCCAGTAGAGGGTGAAGCCAAAACCCAGCAAGAGAAAAACACTGGCGATGCTCATCATGACGCGGCGGCGCTTGCCTGAGGTAATGTTGGTGTCGTCAGTTGCGGTTTGCGGCGAGTTCATGGCTTCTCCGGTGTCTGCATTGCCGGTGCGGTCGCTACGTCGCGGGTGTCGGCGAATCCGCCACCGAGGGCACGCACCAGGGCGATTTGCAGTTCAAAGCGGCGGGCTTTGAGATTGATCAGCGTGCGTTGCTGGACGAGCAACTGGTTTTCCGCGGCGAGCACCGCCAGCCTGGAAACCAGCCCTTCGCGGTAGCGCAACTGTGCCAGGCGGTAGTTTTCCTGGGTAGCTGCATGCGCCGCGGCAGTGGCTTCCGCTTCCCCGGCCAGGGCGGCGCTGCGCGTCAGTTGCTCGATGGTTTCCTGCGCGGCGGCGACGACCGCCTGGTTGTAGAGCGCAATCGCTTCTTCCAGTCTGCTCTGCTTGAGCCGGTAATTGGCGCGCAGCAGGCCGCCGTCGAAGAGCGGCAGATGGATGGCCGGACCAATGCTGGTGGTGAAACTGCCCCCGGCCAGCAATTGACTCACGCCGATGGATTGAAAGCCCACCAGGGCATTGAGATTGAGGTTCGGATAGAACTGCGCACGCGCCACCTCGATTTGTTCCGTTGCCGCATTGATCCTGGCGCGCTGCACGGCAATCTCGGGGCGCCGGCCGAGCAGGTCGAGCGGCAAATGATCCGGCAGGTTGAAGGCGGGCAAGCGCATGTGCGGCCGGCTGATCTTCTCGGCGGCATCCGGCAGGGCACCCGAGAGATAGGCCAGCTGCAGGCGGGTTACAGCGATGGCCGTCTGTGCCTGAATCTGCTCCGCACGCAGCGAGGCTGTGCCGGTTTCGGCCTGGCGAATTTCCGCTTGCGTATCCAGCCCGGCCGCGCTGCGCTGGCGTGTCAGATCGGTGATTGCCTGGCGCTGCTTGAGGGTGGTCGTGGCGAGATCGAGCAGTTCATGTTGGGTAGCCAGTTGTGCATAACTGCGCACCAGGCTGGTGGTCAGGGCCAGGCGCGCGGCCGCATGATCGAAGCCGGCCGCATCCACGAGATCCTGCGCCGCACGAATTTGTGCCGCATGTCGTCCCCACAGGTCGATCTCGTAGCTCATCCCGATCCCGGTCGAGCCCTGGCTGATCCATTCGCCACCCTTGCCCAGCGGCGGCTTGGGGATCATGTAGTTTTCCGACTGGCGGCCGTAGCTGGCGTTGAGGTCAGCGCCTGCTTTGACGGACGCCTCGCCACGCGTAATGCCTGCAGCCGCTGCGGCTTGCGCCAGACGGGTGCTGGCCGCGCCGAGCGTCGGGCTGTTCCTCAGGGCGTATTCGATGAGCGCATCCAGTTGGGGATCGCTATAACTTTTCCACCAGTCTTCCGCAGGCCAGGCAGCCACCGCATTGGCCGGCGCGGGCAGGTTCGTTAGCGACAGGCTGGCCATTGACGAAGGTTTCGATTCTCGCTCGGGAACCCCGGCGCAGCCGAGCATGACCAGGGCCAGCAGCGCAGCGCCAATTCGCCCGCAGACATGCAGCCGACTCATGGGCAGGCCCGCACCGCAGGAAAGCTTTGAATTGCGTCACTTCGTCGGCTGAAAATCATTGCAACCGTTGATTGAGAGCTTTGATGACGACCGCTGTGATGCGTTTGATTGGCAAGCGTGTAGCGAAATTGCATCGCCGGACTATGCTTGCCTGGGCAGGTATTGTCAACGCAGAAGGACACGCAGAAGGTCACGAAGAAGGTCCGCAGGAAACACGCAGGATCGCACGCAAGAAGCCCGAGAAACGCATGATTTCCATGTGGTTGCCGGCAGTTGGCCCGCTTCTCGAATAGCCTTGCGGCAGCGGTTTTGGACGTGCAGTATCGGCTATACTACTGGCCTCACTGCCTTGCCGGTTAGCGGTGTGTCGCGCCGAAGGACATTCCGTCCCGGCCAAACTACCGAACCATAAGTTCGCAGCCTGTACCGGTACCCCGCGAGGGGCAGGCCGAATCAGGAGCAGACATTGAAATTTGAAGACCTCGGGCTGATGCCCGAATTGTTGCGTGCCGTGACCGATAACGGCTACACCGAGCCGACGCCGATCCAGGCGCAGGCAATCCCCGTCATACTGGAAGGCAAGGACATCCTCGGCGGCGCCCAGACCGGCACCGGCAAGACGGCGGGGTTTACCCTGCCGATGTTGCAGCGCCTGTCGCGCCACGCCAACGCCTCGTCGTCGCCGGCACGGCACCCGGTGCGAGCGCTGATCCTGACGCCAACGCGTGAACTGGCGATGCAGGTGTTCGAGAGCGTCAAGACCTACGGCAAGCATTTGCCGCTGCGGGCCATCTGCCTCTATGGCGGCGTGGATATCAAGCCGCAGATCGAAGAGATGCGCCAGGGGCGTGAAATCGTCGTCGCCACACCCGGCCGGCTGCTTGATCACGTCCAGCAGAAAACCGTGGCCTTCACTTCGGTCGAGATGCTGGTGCTGGACGAGGCCGACCGCATGCTCGACATGGGCTTCATCCCCGATATCAAGCGCATCCTGGCGTTGCTGCCTTCAGCGCGGCAGAGCCTGTTGTTCTCTGCAACCTTTTCCGAGGAAATCCGCAAGCTCGCCGACAGCATGCTCAAAGCGCCGCAATTGATCGAAGTGGCGCGCCGCAACACTGTCAGTGAAACCGTCAGCCATCGTGTCTACGCAGTGGCACAGGAGGACAAGCGCCACCTGCTGGTGCATATCCTGCGCGCGCAACAGTTGCGTCAGGTGCTGATTTTTGTCGGCACCAAGTTCGGTGCGAGCCGTCTGGCGCATTACCTGCAACGCCAGGGTATCGAGGCCGATGCCATTCATGGCGACAAGAGCCAGCAGCAGCGCACCGAGGCGCTCGAAGCTTTCAAGGCCGGTCGCATCAAGGTGCTGGTCGGCACCGATGTCGCCGCACGCGGACTCGACATCGACGACCTGCCGCACGTTGTCAACTATGAACTGCCGCATGTCGCCGAAGATTACATTCACCGCATCGGTCGTACCGGCCGTGCCGGCAAGCAGGGCGAAGCCACTTCGCTGGTCTCGCCCATGGAAAAGCAGCATCTGGCCGACATCGAGAAGTTGATCAAGCACAAGATCGAGGTGGTGGTCGCACCCGGCTTCGAACGCGTCAGCGATCATGATCTGAAAGCCGATGTGGACAAGTCACGACGCGGTCGCGACAAGGGAGATTCGGAGTCCAGCGAAAAGCGCGAGGAGCGCAGTCGCAAGGCCGATCGTGAACGCGCTCGCGAGAGCATCGCACGTAGCGAACGGCCGCACCTGCCGGAGCCTGTGGCGCATTTGCCGAAACTCGACTTCGATCCGAGCAAACCCTATGTGTCACGGATCGCTCCCGGCGAGGAGGTCAGGAGCAAGGAGAAAATCGCACCGCCGCGCCACCAGAAACCGGTGGCGGCCCTGCTCGGCGGCTTCGGAAAAAAATCTTGAAATTGGTGCGTTACGGTCCGCGTGGCCGCGAGAGACCGGGCATGCTCGACGCATGCGGCCAACTCAGGGATTTGTCGCATGTCGTGGACGATATCGGCTGGAACGAGTTGTCCGATGCCGGCTTGCGGCGCTTGCGCAAGCTGTCTGCTGACAGGCTGCCTCGGGTTGCTGGCAGGCCGCGCCTGGGCGTGCCGTTCACCGGTATTTCCAAGATCATCGGCATCGGCCTCAATTACCGGGTCCATGCCGAGGAAGCGGGCATGGCGATTCCCACCGAGCCGGTCATGTTCATGAAGGCCACCACCTGCATCAGCGGTCCGTTCGACACCTTGCGTTTGCCGCGTGGTTCGCAGAAGACAGATTGGGAAGTCGAACTGGGCCTGGTCATCGGCAAGGAGACACGATCGGTGTCCATGAGCAAGGCGCTCGAGCATGTCGCCGGTTACTGCGTTTTCAATGATATTTCCGAGCGCGCCTTCCAGCTTGAGCACGGCGGGCAGTGGGACAAGGGCAAAGGTTGCGACGGTTTTGGACCGATCGGCCCGTGGCTGGTGACGCGCGACGAGGTCACCGATCCGCAGAATCTGCATCTGTGGCTGGATGTCAATGATGAACGAATGCAGGACGGCAATAGTGCGCTGATGATTTTTGGCTGCGCCGAGATCGTCAGCTATTTGTCCCGTTTCATGACACTGCTGCCCGGCGACGTGATCGCCACCGGCACACCGCCCGGTGTCGGCATGGGCCGCAAACCGCAGCGCTTTCTGCGCGCCGGCGACCGGCTGCACCTGGGGATCGACGGTTTGGGCGAGCAAAGGCAGCGGGTGGCGGCGACAAACGTTTAGCTGCCAGTCTATAATCGGGAAAACAACGGGAATGTGATCAATATGGCTGCACGCCCCCCGAAATCTCCAGAAGGTGAACACGCGCTCAAGATCGCGACGATCTATGCGCTAATCGGCAGTCTCTGGATTGTGCTGACCAGTGGTTTCCTGACCACATTTTTCAGCCAGAACATCTCCATTTCGGATTTCGCCGGCGGCCAGGTGCTGAGCGGCACCCTGGTGGTGTTTTCCTCCAGCTGGATGCTCTATCTGCTGGTCAAGGGCAAACTCGAGGACGCACGCCGTGCAGCCGAAGCCATGCGCCTGCGCGATCGTGCCATCGAAGCCAGCGTCAATGCCATTATCATTACGTCCGACTCTGCCTCGGACAATATCATTGAGTACGTCAATCCGGCGTTCAGCAGGATCACCGGCTATTCCTCGGAAGAGGTGATCGGCCGCAACTGCCGCTTTCTGCTTGGTGAAGATCGCGACCAAATGGATCTTGAAGCTCTGCGTGTCGCGTTGCGGGAGAACACCGATGCCCGCGCCCTGCTGCGCAATTTCCGCAAGGACGGCACGCAATTCTGGAACGATCTGCACATTTCCCCGGTGAGCGACGATAGTGGCAAGGTGACGCATTTCATCGGCATTCTCAACGATGTCACTGAATCGAAGCGCTATCAGAACGAACTGGAGCATCAGTCAAATCACGATACGTTGACCAACCTGCCCAACCGCAACCTGATGAAGGACCGCATCGCCCAGGGCATTGCCTATTCAATGCGCTACAAGCAGACGCTCATGGCGGTGGCGTTCATCGGGCTCGACAATTTCAAATTCGTAAACGACAGCATGGGCCACCAGGCGGGCGACCAGGTGCTGAAAATGGTGTCGAAGCGTCTCAATACCTGTCTGCGCAGCAGCGACACTGCCGCGCGCCTGGGCGGCGACGAATTTGTCCTGATCCTGTTCGAGAACCCCGATGAGGAAGAATCCTACAATTCCTCGATCAATGCCATTCTCCAGCGGGTTCTGCGCGAAGTGGCTCAGCCTTACCAGATCGGCACGCAGGAATTCTTCCTGACCTGCAGCATCGGCTATGCGATGGTGCCGGGCGATGGCGACAACGCGGACGTTCTGCTCAAGAATGCCGATATCGCCATGTTCAGTGCCAAGGAAAAGGGGCGCAACAACATTCAGCGTTACGTTCCTGCGCTCAACGACAGGATCACGTTGCGTCTGTCGCTGGAAGGCGATTTGCGCAAGGCGCTCGACAACAACGAACTCTTTGTCTGCTACCAGCCACAGATCGACCTGATCCACCGCCGCATCGTCGGCATGGAGGCCTTGATCCGCTGGAAGCATCCCCAGCGCGGCCTGATTTCACCTGCCCAGTTCATTCCCCTGGCAGAAGAAACCGGACTGATCATTCCGATCGGCCTGTGGGTGCTGCGCACTGCCTGCACCCAGGCCAAGGCCTGGCAGGAAGCCGGCTTGCCGCATATCAAGCTGTCCGTGAATCTTTCCGCACGTCAATTCATGCAAAAGGACCTGGCCACATCGATCAGGCAGGTCCTGGACGAGACCGGTTTTCGCGCCGAGAATCTCGAGCTGGAGCTGACGGAAAGCCTGATCATGCACAATGCCGAGTTGTTCATCTCCACGTTGCGCACGCTCAAGGACGTTGGCATCGAACTGGCCATCGACGATTTTGGCACTGGCTATTCCAGCCTGAGTTATCTCAAACGCTTTCCGATCGACCGTCTCAAGATCGATCAGTCCTTCGTCCGCGACATCGTTGCCGACAACGACAGCGCATCGATCTCCCAGGCCATCATCACGCTCGGCCACAGCCTGGGTTTGCGCGTCATCGCCGAAGGCGTGGAAACTCCGGAGCAGCTCGATTTCCTGCACGCCAATTCTTGTGACGAAATCCAGGGCTATTATTTCAGCAAGCCCCTGCCGCCGGACGAGTTCCAGAAAAAGCACGAAGAGAACCTGGTATCCGGCAAAGCCGTGTAGCTCGAAACGCGCTCCCCCTTCCCCGGGCGGTCAAATTTGTCGGCCGGGTGCTGCCGGACACGGATGATATAGTCTCCCCATGGACTTGCTCAAAATCCGCGGTGCACGCACGCACAACCTCAAGAACATCAATCTCGATCTGCCGCGCAACCGGCTGACCGTGATCACCGGCCTGTCCGGCTCCGGCAAGTCGTCGCTGGCATTTGACACGCTATATGCGGAAGGCCAGCGCCGCTATGTCGAATCCCTGTCGGCCTACGCGCGCCAGTTCCTGCAGCTCATGGAAAAGCCCGATGTCGATCTCATCGAAGGCTTGAGTCCGGCCATCTCGATCGAGCAGAAGGCCACCTCGCATAATCCGCGTTCGACCGTCGGCACCGTCACCGAAATCCATGATTACCTGCGCCTGCTGTATGCCCGCGCCGGCACGCCGCATTGCCCGGATCACGGCCAGCCGCTCGAAGCGCAGAGCGTGGCGCAGATGGTCGACCATGTGCTGGCCTTGCCGGAAGACACCAAGCTGATGATCCTTGCCCCGGTGGTGGCGAACCGCAAGGGCGAGCAGCTCGATTTGTTCGATGAGTTGCGTGCCCAGGGTTTCGCACGCCTGCGCGTTGACGGACACATCCACGAAATCGATGCGCTGCCCAAACTGGCCAAGACGCGCAAGCACAACGTCGATGTGGTGGTCGACCGGCTCAAGGTGCGTCCCGATGCGCGTCAACGCCTGGCGGAATCCTTCGAGACCGCGCTGACCCACGCCGAGGGACGTGCCATCGCGCTGGCCATCGACACCGGCGAGGAAACCCTGTTTTCCGCCAAGTTTGCTTGCCCGGTGTGCAACTACGCCCTGCAGGAACTCGAGCCACGCCTGTTTTCGTTCAACAATCCGATGGGTGCCTGCGCCGGATGCGACGGCCTGGGCGTGATCCAGTTCTTCGATGCCGGGCGCGTCGTTGCCTACCCGCATCTGTCCCTGGCTGGCGGCGCCATCAAGGGGTGGGACAAGCGCAACCAGTTCTACTTCCAGATGCTCGAAAGCCTGGCGGCGCATTATTCGTTTGACATCGCCACGGCATTCGAAAAGTTGCCGGAAAATGTCCGCCGCATGGTGCTGCACGGCTCCGGCAAGGAGCAGATTCGCTTCAAGTATCTCAATGAGAAAGGTTCGCGCTACGAACGCACGCATGCCTTCGAAGGCGTGCTGCCCAACCTGGAGCGGCGCTATCGCGAGACCGACTCGCCGATGGTGCGCGAGGAACTGGCGAAATATCTCAACAGCAAACCTTGTCCGACCTGCGCAGGGACGCGCTTGCGCCGGGAAGCGCGCCATGTCCTGGTCGGCGGGCGCAGCCTGCCGGAAATCAGCCGTCTGTCGCTGGGCGATTGCCGCGCCTTCTTTGCCGGGCTGAAGCTCGCCGGGCACAAGGCGCAAGTTGCCGAAAAGATCGTCAAGGAGATCGTCAGCCGCGTTGCCTTCCTGATCAATGTCGGTCTCGATTATCTGTCGCTCGACCGTTCCGCGGAGACCTTGTCCGGCGGCGAATCGCAGCGCATCCGCCTGGCTTCGCAGATCGGCTCCGGGCTGACCGGTGTGATGTATGTGCTTGACGAACCTTCGATCGGCCTGCATCAGCGCGACAACCTGCGCTTGCTGGAAACCTTGATGAACCTGCGTGACATGGGCAATACCGTGATTGTCGTCGAGCACGACCAGGAGGCCATCGAAGCCGCCGATCACGTCGTCGATATGGGACCCGGCGCCGGCGAACATGGCGGCCGTGTCGTGGCAGAGGGGACTCCGGCTGAAGTCGCGGCAAATCCCGCTTCGCTGACCGGCGACTATATTTCCGGCCGCAGGCGCATCCAGATACCTGCGATGCGCACACCACCGCAACCGGAGCGCTGGCTCACCATAGCCGAGGCCCGTGGCAACAATCTCAAGAACGTCAAACTGGAATTGCCGGTAGGATTATTCACCTGCATCACCGGCGTCTCCGGATCGGGAAAGTCGACCCTGATCAACGACACGCTTTACGCTGCCGCTGCCCGTCACTTGTATGGCTCGGCTTTGGAGCCGGCTGCGCATGGCGCGATCGAGGGGTTGGAATTTTTCGATAAGGCCATCAATGTCGACCAATCGCCGATCGGCCGTACGCCGCGTTCCAACCCGGCCACCTATACCGGACTGCTGACGCCGATTCGCGAACTGTTCGCCGGTGTGCCGCAGTCGCGCGAACGTGGCTACGGCCCCGGACGCTTCTCCTTCAACGTCAAGGGCGGCCGCTGCGAAGCCTGCCAGGGCGACGGCATGATCAAGGTGGAAATGCATTTCCTGCCGGACATTTTTGTGCCCTGCGATGTTTGTCACGGCAAGCGTTATAACCGCGAAACCCTGGAGATCCGCTACAAGGGCAAGACCATCCACGAAATCCTTTGCATGACGGTGGAGCAGGCGCGCGAATTCTTCGGCGCAGTGCCGGTCGTTGCGCGCAAGCTGCAGACCCTCATGGATGTCGGCCTCTCCTACATCACGCTGGGCCAGAGCGCCACCACGCTGTCGGGTGGCGAGGCGCAGCGCGTCAAGCTGGCGCTGGAGCTTTCCAAGCGCGACACGGGACGCACCCTCTACATCCTTGACGAGCCGACCACCGGCCTGCATTTCGCCGACATCGAGATGCTGCTCAAGGTGCTGCACCGGTTGCGTGATCATGGCAACACCATCGTGGTCATCGAGCATAACCTGGATGTCATCAAGACTGCCGACTGGCTCGTCGATCTCGGTCCCGAGGGCGGTGACGGCGGCGGTCGCATCATCGCCACCGGCACGCCGGAGCAGGTGGCCGGGATGAAGGAGAGCCCCACAGGGTGCTATCTCGCCAGGTTGTTGTTACCCGTCAAGCCCAAGCGCAAGAAGACAGGCGTACGTTGAGAGGCAATGCCTTCCTCCCGACAGAAGACGATTCTGATCCATGCCGCGGCACCGGCCAAGCCGGTGCTGGGCCAAGCTTGCAATGGTTGCGGCATCTGTTGTGCGACCGCACCTTGCCCTGTCAGCATGGTTGCGCTGCTGCAATTCAAGGGGGCTTGCCGAGCCTTGCTGTGGCAGGAGCCGGAAAAACGTTATGTCTGCGGCATGGTGATCCGGCCGGCCGCTTATCTGCGCTGGCTGCCCGACAGCTTGGCAATGTGGGTGGGACGCCTGGCGGCAAAAAAAATTGCCGCAGGTCAGGGCTGTGATGCGAGCATCGACGTGGCAAAGGAGTAGTACACCGAACTGCCGCCTGTTCAAATCGCAGTTCCGACTGCAAACAGGGGAGTTCCATGATATGTTGATGCTTCAAGTGAAAATCCGATTGTTTTCAGCGGAGGTATGGCGCTCATGCCCGGCATCTTCTCGGTCAGTCTCGGTGTTCTGCTCGCGCTTGTCTTCGTTGTCCTGGTCATCTATGTCTACCTCAGGGACATTACCCAGAAGAAGCACTCGATCCTGCGCAACTATCCGCTGATAGGCCGCCTGCGCTACTTCTTCGAGCAGCTCGGCGAATATTTCCGACAGTATTTTTTCCTCGGCGATCGCGATGAGCGCCCCTTCAATCGGTCCACGCGCGCCTGGGTCTATCGCATGGCGAAGAACGAAGGCGGAGTTCTGGGATTCGGTTCGACCTACAACCTGCATGAGGCAGGTGCGCTGATCTTCGTCAATGCACCGTTCGCCGTTCTGGAGGAT
This sequence comes from Sterolibacterium sp., assembly GCA_041674465.1. GTDB lineage: Bacteria > Pseudomonadota > Gammaproteobacteria > Burkholderiales > Rhodocyclaceae > JACRAR01. The sequence goes on along the minus strand of JBAYVV010000002.1, from coordinate 21,425 downwards.
GACCGCCTGCCGACGCCGCCCTTGACGATCGGGGAAGGGTATTGCGCGAAGCCATTCATCGCCAGATCGATCGTCAATGTCAGTGGCATGAGCTTCGGCGCCATTTCGAAGCCCGCGGTGCAGTCGCTGTCGCGCGGTGCGGCCAAGGCGGGATGCTGGATCGACACTGGCGAGGGCGGTCTTTCGCCCTACCACCTGGAAGGCGGCTGCGACGTCATCATGCAGATCGGCACCGCAAAGTACGGCGTGAGAGACGCCGACGGCCGCTTGTCGGATATCAGGCTGCGGGAGATTGCCGCCCACGAATCGGTGCGTGCCTTTGAAATCAAGCTCTCGCAGGGCGCCAAGCCGGGCAAGGGCGGCGTGCTGCCGGGCGGCAAGGTGACGCCCGAGATCGCCCGCATCCGCGGCATTCCGGAAGGCGAGGACTCGCTCTCGCCCAACCGGCATCCGGAGATCACCAACATGGATCAGTTGCTCGACATGATTCTGCGCGTGCGCGCCGTGACCGGCAAGCCGGTGGGGATCAAGACGGCTATCGGTGGCTGGCAGTTCATGAAGCTGCTGACCGAGGCGGTGGTCCGGCGCGGTATTGCCGATGCGCCCGACTTTATCGCGGTGGACGGCGGCGAAGGTGGCTCCGGCGCCGCGCCCCAGGCGCTGGCGGACCACATGTCGCTGTCGATTGAGGAGGCCTTGCCACGCGTGGTCGACGCCCTGATTGAGGCCGGGTTGAAAGAGCGGGTGAAAGTGGTGGCGGCGGGGCAACTGGTGACTTCGGCGCGGGCCGCCTGGGCGCTGGCCTGCGGCGCCGATTTCGTCAACAGCGCGCGCGGCTTCATGTTTGCGCTGGGGTGCATCCAGGCTCTGCGCTGCCACACCAACACCTGCCCGACCGGCATCGCGACCCATAACGCTCGCCTGCAGCGCGGGCTGGTGGTCGAGGAAAAGTTCGAGCGCGTGGCGAACTACTGCCTGAACATGAACAAGGAAATCGACATGATTGCCCACAGCTGCGGCCTGCGCCACGCCCGCGAGTTCCGCCGCGAGCACGTGCGCATCGTTCAGGCCGACGGCCGCAGCATGGCGCTCAACATGCTTTATCCCTATCCATTGGTTTCCGCCGGGATCAGCGCTTAGCGTCTGATTCCTTCCCGTGATGCATCAGAGCAGCCGCAAGCTGCCATCCGGTGCCAGTTGCGGAACGATATCGAAGACGCTCTTGAGCGTGGCGAAATGCACTTCTGCTTCTAGATTCCGCGCCAGCATCAGGCGGCCGACGCGGGAGCGTTGCAGGCAGTCGGTGGCGTCGGCATGGGCATGCAGCATCTCTGCGGCCAGGGCGGCATCGGAGAACTCGTGCGTGCCGCCAATCTTGCGAAACAACGAAACGATATAACCGGCACCGTAGAAATCTTCCAGGTTGAAGTTGTCCGCCGAGCCCGAGCATACGACCAGTACCGTGCTGTCCGGGTGTGTCCGGACGATGTGCTGGACTACGGCTTCGCCATTGAGCAATGCGGCGGCGTAGACGTGCGCGGCATCGCGCGACTTGTTCAGTGCCACCGTGCCGTTGGTGGTTGAGTAGATCAGGCTGCGGCCACTGATCTCCTCCTGCAGCAGCGCAAGCGGCATTGGATGGGCGAATCCGGGCAGGGTTTCCGCATTCAGCTCACCCGCCAGCAGGTAGCTGCCGGCAGGGCGTCTTGCGGCTTCGGCCGCTGCCGCCGTACCGTCGGGTGTCGGCACAACCTCGGCTGCACCGTGCGCCAGGGCTGCGACGATGCTTGACGTGGCGAAGAGGATATCGAGCACCACCACCACTTTGCTCGCCAGCCTTTCGTTGTCCAGTTCTTCCTTTTTTAAAAGGACATGTATTTTCGACATAAGCTCAGGTAACTCTTGCGTAGGGAAATATGGCGTAGCAATCGTGGATAGAATACGGTAATCACCTTGCCCAGACAAGCTGCAGGCTTGCGAACTTCACATCGGGCACGCGATTTCGAATCGCATGGCCAAGGCCAGGAAGCTTTAAACTGATTGCAGTAAACAAAGGAGACTACCAGCATGAGTGCATCCGAATACCAGGTTCATGGCGAAGTTGCCGTGATCACTCTCGACAACCCGCCGGTGAATGGACTCGGGCATGCGCTGCGCAGTGCCATCACCAGCGCCGTGACGCGCGCCAATGATGACAAATGCATCAAAGCGATCGTCTTGATCGGCGCCGGCAAGGCCTTTTCGGGCGGGGCCGACATTACGGAATTCGGCAAGCCTTCGGCGCTGGCCGAGCCGAACCTGCATACCGTCATTAATTTTGTCGAAGCCAGCGACAAGCCGGTGATTGCGGCGATCCATGGCGTCGCCATGGGCGGCGGCCTGGAACTGGCGCTGGCCTGCCATTTCCGCGTGGCGGTGGCGGATGCCAAGATCGCCCTGCCGGAAGTCAAGCTCGGCATTCTGCCGGGTGCTGGCGGCACGCAGCGCCTGCCCCGCGTCATTGGCGTCGAGGCGGCACTCAACATGATCGTTTCGGGTGCCGATGTGCCCGCCGAGCAACTTGCCAAGACCGCGCTGTTTGACCAGATCATCAGCGGCGACCTGCTGCAGGGTGCACTGGTTTTCGCGCGAACTTTGGTGACGGAGAACCGTCCGCTGAAACTGGTGCGCGACATCCGGATCGATTACCCGAATCATGCGGCTTTCCTGCAATTTGCCCGCAATATGGTCAAGCCTGTTGCCGGCCCCTTCCCGGCGCCGCTGAAATGCATCGATGCCATTGCTGCGGCGATCACATCGAGAAGCTTCGATGATGGCCTCAAGGTGGAGCGCGAAGCCTTCCTCCATCTGGTGCAAACTCCGGAATCCCGGGCCTTGCGTCATTTCTTCTTCGGCGAGCGGGCGGCGTCGAAAATCGCCGATGTGCCGTCAGACACGCTCTTGCGCAAGATTGAAAAAGTCGCCGTGATCGGCGCCGGCACCATGGGCGGCGGCATCAGCATGAATTTTCTGAATGCCGGCATACCCGTGACCATCCTGGAAACCAAGCAGGAAATGCTCGACAAGGGCGTGGCGACGATCCGCAAGAATTACGAAAGCTCGCTCAAGAAGGGCAAGCTGACGCAGGAAAAATTCGACAGCCGCATGGGACTGCTCAAGCCCACCTTGGCCTATGACGATCTGAAGGATGCCGATCTGATCATCGAGGCGGTGTTCGAGGAGATCGGCATCAAGCAGCAGGTGTTCCAGAAGCTCGACGCAGTCGCCAAGCCCGGTGCGATCCTCGCCTCCAACACCTCGACGCTGGATTTGAATCTCATCGCCAATTTCACCAAGCGGCCACAGGACGTGGTCGGCCTGCATTTCTTCAGCCCGGCCAACATCATGAAGCTGCTGGAAGTGGTGCGAGGTTCGGCGACCGCCAAGGATGTCATGGCGACGGTGATGCAGACGGCCAAGAAAATCAAGAAGACCGCCGTGGTCTCGGGCGTCTGCGACGGTTTCATCGGCAACCGCATGATCAACCAGTACAGCCGCCAGGCCGGCTTCCTGCTCGAGGAGGGCTGTCTGCCGCAGCAGGTGGACCAGGCCGTCGAGAAATTCGGTTTTGCCATGGGTCCTTTCCGCATGATCGACATGGCGGGCAACGACATCAGCTGGGCGATCCGCAAGCGTCATTACAAAGACTGCCCCGAAATCACCTACTCGAAGACTGCCGACCTGCTCTGCGAAATGGGCCGCTTCGGCCAGAAGGTCGGCGCCGGCTGGTACGATTACAAGCCCGGCGATCGCAGCGCTTATCCGAGCCAGCTCGTCAATGACATGGTGATCAAGCACTCGGCCGATCTGGGTATTACCCGGCGCAAGATTTCCGACAAGGAGATCGTCGAGCGCCTGGTGTATGCCTTGACCAACGAAGGGGCAAGCCTCCTCGAAGAAGGCATTGCCCAGCGCGCTTCCGACATCGACATGGTCTATCTGACCGGCTACGGTTTCCCCCTGCACCGCGGCGGCCCGATGCTCTATGCCGATATCATCGGATTGCCGAACGTCCTGAATGCGATCCGCAAGTATGCCAAGGGACATCACGGCGAATGCTGGCAACCCGCGCCCCTGCTCACCACGCTTGCCGCTGAAGGCAAGACGTTCAACTGACTGAACAGTATTCTGGAGAAATGCAATGACTGATGCCGTAATCGTTTCCACCGCCCGCACCGGACTGGCCAAGTCCTGGAAGGGCGCTTTCAACATGACCCACGGTGCAACCCTGGGCGGCCATGTGGTGCAGGCCGCCGTTGCGCGCGCCGGCATCGATCCCGCCGAAGTCGAGGATGTCATTTTCGGCTGTGCCACGCCCGAGGGCGCCACCGGCGCCAACATCGCGCGGCAGATCGCGCTGCGCGCCGGCTTGCCGGTGACCACCGCCGGCGTGACAGTCAACCGCTTCTGTTCTTCCGGCTTGCAAGCCATCGCCATGGCGGCGCAGCGCGTGATTGTCGATCAGGTGCCGGTGATGGTGGCCGGCGGCGTCGAAGCGATCTCCTGCGTGCAACAGGAGATGAACCAGCACATGCTGACCGAGGCGTGGCTGACGCAGAACAAGCCGGAAATCTACTGGACCATGCTGCAGACCGCCGAGCAGGTGGCCAAGCGCTACAACATTCCGCGCGACAGGCAGGACGAATACGGCGCGCGCAGCCAGCAGCGCGCCGCCGCCGCCCAGGCCGCAGGTAAATTCAACGACGAAATCGTGCCCATGACGGTAACCATGGGTGTCGCCGACAAGGCCACCAGCCAACTCTCCACGCGTGAAGTGACCATCGCCGCAGATGAGGGTATCCGCGGCGACACCACACTGGAAGGCGTGGCCAAGATCCGCACCGTGTTTCCCGGCGGCGTCATCACGGCCGGCAATGCCAGCCAGTTTTCCGACGGCGCCGCCGCCTGCGTGGTGATGAACGGCAAGCTCGCCGAGCAGCGCGGCATCAAGCCGCTCGGCATCTTCCGCGGCTTCGCCGTGGCCGGCTGCGAGCCGGATGAAATGGGCATCGGCCCGGTCTTCGCGATTCCGCGTCTGCTGGAACGTGCCGGCCTGAAGGTGGCTGACATCGGCCTGTGGGAACTCAATGAAGCGTTCGCGGTGCAGGTGATCTACTGCCGCGACAAGCTGGGCATTCCCGACGATCGCCTCAACGTCAATGGCGGTGCGATCGCCGTCGGCCATCCTTACGGCGTTTCCGGGGCGCGTCTGACCGGCCATGCGCTGATCGAAGGCAAGCGTCGCGGCGTCAAGTACGTGGTTGTCACCATGTGCATCGGTGGTGGCCAGGGTGCTGCCGGATTGTTCGAGGTGTGCTGAGATGGGGGTAAAGAAACTCTTCGATCTCACCGGCAAGGTCGCCCTGATTACTGGAGCGTCGCGCGGCTTGGGTTTGCAAATGGCCACAGCCCTGGGCGAGATGGGCTGCCGTCTGGCGATCACGGCGCGCAAAGCCGACGAACTCCAGGAAGCCACGGAGCATCTTGCCAAACTGGGCATCGATTGCCTGACCATCGTCAATGACCTGTCGAAGTTCGACGGTATTCCCGCCATGGTCGATGCCGTGCTGGCCAGGTACGGCACCATCGACATCCTCGTGAACAACGCCGGCGCGAGTTGGTCGGCACCGGCCGAGGATCATCCGACCGATGCCTGGAACAAGATCATGAACCTCAACATCAACGCAATGTTCCTGCTCTCGCGCGAAGTGGGCAAGCGCGTGATGATCCCCAAGCGAGCCGGCAAGATCATCAATATCGCCTCGATTGCCGGCCTCTCCGGCGGCCCGCCCGACATGACCACCATCGCCTACACGGCGAGCAAGGGCGCAGCGGTCAACTTCACGCGCGGCCTGGCTTCCGAATGGGGCAAGTACAACATCAATGTGAACGCCATCTGTCCGGGCTTCTTCCGCTCCAAGATGTCGCAGGTATTGCTGGACAGGATCGAGGAGAAAATTGTCGAGGCGACGCCGCTGCATCGTCTTGGTGGTGAGGAGGATCTGATGGGCGCGGTGGTGTTTCTTGCCAGCGAGGCTTCACGGCACATCACCGGACAATATCTGGCGGTCGACGGCGGCGCCATCACCGCCGCATGAGGTAGGGCTTGTCATGACCGAGAGCAATCACGGGACACGGCCGATTGCGCCGCAGAATACCTTCGACACGCAGCGGCTGGAAACATGGATGCGTGAGCACGTTGCGGGCTTCACCGGCTCGGTCGAGATCGAGCAATTCAAGGGCGGCCAGTCCAACCCCACCTTCCTGATTCGCACCGGCAAAGCGGCTTACGTGCTGCGGCGTAAGCCGCCCGGCAAGTTGTTGCCTTCGGCGCACGCGGTCGACCGCGAGTATCGCGTCATCACAGCGCTGGCAACTACCGATGTGCCGGTGGCAAAAACATTTGCCCTGTGCGAAGACGAAACCGTCATCGGCACTGCCTTCTACATCATGGATTATGTCCAGGGACGCATTTTTTGGGATCCGGCCCTGCCCGGCATGACGCCGTCTGAGCGGCGTGCGATTTTCGACGAGATGAACCGCGTCATCGCTGCCTTGCATTCGGTCGATTACGCGGCGGTCGGTCTCGGCGATTACGGTAAACCGGGCAATTACCTGGAGCGCCAGGTGGCACGCTGGAGCAAGCAGTACAAGGCTGCGGAAACCGAGCGCATCGAGGCGATGGACAACCTGATCGCCTGGCTGCCACAGCATATTCCGGTGGGTGATGAAACGCGTGTGGTGCATGGCGACTTCCGCCTCGACAACGTGGTGTTCCATCCGACCGAGCCGCGCATCCTCGCAGTACTCGACTGGGAGCTCTCCACCCTGGGGCATCCGCTCACCGATTTCGCTTATCACTGCATGGCCTGGCGCTTGTCGCCCGGACAGTTTCGCGGTCTGGTGGGCGTGGATTACCTCCCGCTCGGCATTCCCAGCGAGGCCGACTATGTTGCGGCCTATTGCCGTCGTACCGGACAAGCGCCGATCGCACCGGCAGACTGGGAATACTACATGGCCTTTAACATGTTCCGACTCGCCGGCATTCTCCAGGGCATCATGGCTCGGGCGCTGCAGGGCAATGCCTCGAGCCAGGAAGCCGTCGAGATGGGCAAGCGTACCCGGCCTCTGGCGGAAGAAGCCTGGCGGCAGGTGGAGCGGATCATGAAGCTGGGTTGACGCTCTTCCCTCAACATCTCTTTCCATGAATGGATTGATGGATTGCTCAATTGCCGGTAATCTCCTTCATGTGAGTGAGGCATTTACAAATACAATCAATCCATCATGCTGAAAAAAATCAATGCCAGGCAGCTTTGTCTGGGCATGCATATCCATGAGCTTTGCGGCTCGTGGTTGAGCCATCCGTTCTGGCGCACCAAATTTGTCCTCGAGGATCCTGAAGACATTCGCAAAATTCTTGGGAGCGGCATCAAGGAAGTCTGGATCAATACAGACAAGGGGCTCAATGTTGAGGCAGAGCCGGATCGCGAAGAAGTGATCGCAGCAGCTGGAAAAGTCCTGAGCGAGTCCAGCAGTCGTGTTGAACTCCCCAAGCAAATCACGCTCTCTGCGGAAGTGAAAATGGCTGCCAAGACCTGCAACAAGGCCACCGAAGCGGTGCGCTCGATGTTTCAGGAAATCCGTATGGGCAAGGCTGTCTGCCCCGCGGCCGCGAATGAGTTCGTCAGGGAAATCTCAGCCTCCGTGCATCGAAACCCGGGCGCATTGATCAGCCTGGCCCGTCTCAAGACTGTCGATAACTACACCTACATGCACTCGGTGGCCGTTTGCGCCTTGATGATCGGACTGGCGCGGCAGATGGCCTTTGATGAAGAGGATGTGCGGGAAGCCGGCCTGGCCGGCCTGTTTCACGATATCGGCAAAGCCAAATTACCGATGAAGGTGCTCAACAAACCTGGCAAGCTGACCGATGAGGAATTCGCCATCGTCAAGGCGCATTCCACGACAGGCCACCAAATCCTGGAAGAGGGCAAGGATGCCAACGAAACCCTGCTCAATGTTTGCCTTCATCATCACGAAAAAACCGACGGCAGCGGCTATCCGCATCACCAGACGGGTGACGAGATCAGCCTTTACACCAAGATGTGCGCGGTCTGCGATGTCTATGATGCGATTACTTCGAATCGTCCCTACAAGCCAGGCTGGGATCCTTCCGAATCGATCCACAAGATGTCGGAGTGGAGCGCCGGACATTTCGATAAGGAAGTGTTCCACGCATTCGTCAAATGCATCGGCATTTACCCGACGGGATCGTTGATTCGCCTGACTTCCGGCCGGCTCGGCGTGGTGCTCGACCAGACCGAGAAATCGCTGCTGACACCCATGGTGAAGGTGTTTTATTCGACCCGGTCGACGGCTTACATCAAGCCGGAAATCGTCGACCTGTCCCGCCATGGCAGCATGGAAAAAATCATGGGCGTCGAAGAAGCCGCCAAATGGGGCATCAGGAATCTTCAGGATTACTGGACACAGCCTGCATAGCTGTTGGCTGGAACGCGATGCTGGTGTTCAGGCAGAAGATTTGAAAAGACAAAACTCCCGGAAAGTGTGAGCTGGCTCACTGCTTGCCCGGTGCTGCCGGGGTATCTTTGCGACATGAGTGTTGATGAAATGTCGATCATGGAAGCCGGTGCTGTCAGAAAATCAGGTTCGTTCGGAAAATGGCATCCTGCATTTTGGGGAATGGCCGTGATCTTCAGCATCGCCATCCTCGCCTGCCTGGTTTCTCGCGACAGTTGTGTTTCAAGTTCCATTCCTGAACCCATCGAGAAATCTCCGGCAGAGCGAAGTGTGCCGGATGCCAATCGTCGCTTCGACGAGCGCGTTCGTGCCACAGAGGCTGGGTTTAATGCGGCTTTCCCGTTTCACAGGTAATTCGATATCAGGCAGAGGGCACCCGCGATGAAGCATTTCACCAATATCGCATGCAAGGCATGCAGTCTCCTGATGTTGTGCACTACCGCAATGGCAGTGGACATGCCGGAGCTGGCCAAGCGCAATGATTGCGTGAATTGTCATGCCATCAATGAGCGCATCGTCGGACCGGCATGGATGGATGTCTCGAAAAAATATGCCGGCGATCCACTGGCAGAAGAAAAGTTGCTGGTGCGAGTATCCAGGGGCAGTTCCGGTTTCTTCGGGCTCATCCACATGCCGGCAAACGACCCGGAAGGGAAGAAGCAGGCCGAGATGCAGGAACTGGTGAGATTTATCCTGGCTTTGGCGGGTTCAGGGCACTGATCCGGGCAGCAGCCTGAGCGTGCCGAGCTGGTGCGGAGCGATGTCTGCGCGGTTCATGCTCATCGGCAAATACGCCATTGCCGCCCAGGGCGGGTTTAAGTCGCCGTAGAGTGACGAGAAAAGGTTGCCCGACTGTCCGCTGGAATGCATGTAGAGCGAACGGTCGGGATCGGCCAGATCGTAAATGCCGCGCAGGCTCGCTGCATGACGCGTGGCAAAGGGTTGCGTCTGATGGTTCGGCGCAGTGCGGCCTACGTCGAGCGTCCAAGTGTCCCCCGAGACGCGCTGACGCAGTTCGAACCAGGGCGCCAGCAATTCCTGCTGGCTGAATGGATGGTGTTCGGAGACGGCCACATGGGCGTCGCCCCAGCGCCATTGGGCCATATCCGGGCCGAAGCGCCGGCTGAGGTCGGCCAGTGCGAGATCGAGGGCGCGCGCGATCATCCCGGCGCAAGTTTCCGGTTGCGGAGTTGCCACGTCATCGCACCAGCGTCCCTGGCCCTCATGATTGCGCAGTACGTTGAGCATGAAGATCGGACGCTCGGCCCAGTTTGCAACAAACAACTCGCCCAACTCATCGGCATACACCAGACGGGTCAGCTCGCGCAGCCAGGCGCTGACCAGCAATGGTTCGACCAGTTCGCTTGCCATCGTGCCATCCCAGTTGCGCAACAAGTCCGCGGCGCGTTGGGCAGCGGCATTGTTCAGCGGTGCCGCGAGCAGTAGTGGTAGGACTTCACGCACATACAGCGAGCGGATGTCGGCCTGCATAGCGGCAAAGCTGGCCAGGTCATGCTGCTGCCGCGCTGCCAGCAATTCGGCAATGCGCATGGCGCGGAACGGCGGTTCCCATTGCGAGGTAATCCAATACTTGTAATCGGGCGGCGTGATTTTTTCGTTGGCCGTGGCTATCGCTCCGGAAGCGGGATTGAATTGTTGCGGCAGTGCCTCGAAGGGAATGAAGCCCTGCCAGTCGTATTGCGCAAGCCAGCCCGGTGCGGGGGCGAGGCCGTTCAGGTCGTTGTCGGTGCGACGCAGCGGTACGCGGCCGGGAGCGATGTAGCCGATGTTGCCGGCGACGTCGGCATACACGATGTTCTGCTGCGGGGAATGGAAATCGCGCATCGCGTCGATAAATTCATTCCAGTTCCTGGCGCGGCCGAGGCGGACCAGCGCTTGCACGCTGAGGTCGTCTTCACGCAACGTGGTCCAGGCGAATGCCAGCGCGTAACCCTTGGGCGTGGCGCGCGCAGCCTCGGCAAACGCATCGGAAATCATTGGGCCGTGGCGTGAGATGCGCACCGTCATGAGCGTGTCCGCTTGTCCCTTGACCTTGATGCGTTCGCTGACCATGACGAAACGCTGCCTGCCTTCGGGCGTGTCATAGAAGGCCGCATCAGCGGGGTCGAGACGCTCGATGAACAGATCCTGGACATCCGGTGCCGTGTTGGTGAAGCCCCAGGCGATACGGTCATTGCGGCCGAGCACAACCATCGGTACGCCAGGCAGGGTGGCGCCGATTACGTGCTCGGTCGGCGTATCGAGATGCGCGAAGTACCACACGCCCGGTGCCGTCAGGCCGAGATGCGGATCGTTGGCCAGCAGGGGTTTGCCGCTGGTGCTGCGGCTGCCATCGACGACCCAGTTATTGGAGCCGATGCCTTCCGGCGGCTGCGCTGGAGCGGCAGCGGCGATTCGGGTGGCGGCTGTGGCGAAGCTGGCATAGAGTGCGCCGAGGTCGGGCAGGGCGGGTGCCGTATCACCCGGATAGGGCGGCAGGAATTCCTGGACTTGCCGGGTAGACAGCCGGCCGGCCAATTGCATGCGCAGCAGTTCCGGCCGCCAGCTGCTGTTGAGATCCCAGGCCATCATCTTGATCCAGGCGACAGAATCGATCGCGGACCAGGGCTCGGGGCGATGCCCCAGCAGAATGAACTCGGGCGGCAGCGGCTTGTCGTTGATGGCGAGGAAGGCATTCACGCCGTCGGTATAGGCTTCGAAGATGCTGCGCGTATCGGCATCAAGCTTGTCCCAGGTGGCCAGGCTGACCCGGCGTATGCCGAGGGTACGCAGAAAGCGGTCGGTGTCGAGTGACACCGGGCCGAACAACTCGGCGAGACGCCCGGCACTGATGCGCCGGTTCATCTCCATCTGCCACAGGCGATCCTGGGCATGCGCAAAGCCCAGGGCAAAATTGGCATCGCGCAGGGTTTGCGCATAGATGTGAGGAATGCCGTGGTGGTCGCGCTGGATTTCGGCCGGCGCCAGCAGGCCAGGTAAAGACAGGGTGCCGGAGATTTGCGGCAGAGAACTTTTCAAATACTGGAAGCTGACCAGACCAGCAAGAGTGACGAAGCTTAGTGCGTACAGCGGGACGCGCCACCAGCGCCACGCGGAAGACTTCATTGTTCCTCTGTGAGCAGGGAAATCCCAAGCAGTGCGCGTCGTTTCAGCCAGGGGCTGGGACGGTAGCGCGGATCGCCATAGAAATCCTGCATGGCGGTGAGGATGGCGAGGATCTTGTCTGCACCGAGGCTGTCGCCCAGTGTGAGCGGTCCTTGCGGGTAGCCCAGGCCCAGTTGAACCGCGCGATCGATGTCGGAAGGTTTGGCGATGCGCTGCTGGGCGATTTCGCAGCCGATGTTGACGATGCAGGCGACGATGCGCTGGGCAATCAGGCCGGCGCTGTCGCGAATCAACGAGACCGGCACACCGTCAGCGGCAAACAGACCGTGCGCGGCATCGCGCATTTCAGTTGTCGTCACTGGCGTGCTCATCAAGGTTCGGTGACGCTCCAGTCCGAACAGGCAGTCGATTGCGATGCAGCGGCTTGCGTCCAGTCTTTCGGCCTGGCACAGCGTGGTTGCATCCGAGCCGAGCGGCGTCAGGATGCACAAGGCATCAGGCGCTGGCCTTGGGTTGTGGTCGACCTGACCACCGAGATGTTGCACGAGTTCTGTCACCGCTTTGTGCCAGACCGGATGTGCCGGGCTGATCCAGACTTTGCTTGGGCGCTGTGTCGGTACCGGCGGCAGGGCGATCGGCTGCACCTGCTGTTCGACGTAGGTATAGAAGCCGCGCCCGGTCTTGCGGCCGAGTACGCCACCCACCAGCCTTTGCGCCGCCAAGGGCGAAGGGCGGTAGCGCGGCTCTTCGTAGTATTGATGATAGATCGACTCCATCACCGGCTGGGAAACGTCGAGCCCGGTCAAATCCAGGAGTTCGAATGGTCCCATGCGGAATCCGGCAGCGCTGCGCATGATACGGTCGATGTCGTGGAATTCGGCAACCCCTTCGCCTAGGCAGCGCAAGGCTTCGGTGACGAAGCCGCGTCCGGCGTGATTGACGATGAATCCGGGCGTGTCCTTGGCGCGCACCGCCAGGTGCCCGAAACGCTGGCCGAGTGCCAGGAGCGCTTCGCTGACCCAGGGTGCGGTGAGCAAACCGTCGACCACCTCGACTATTTTCATGAGCGGCACGGGGTTGAAGAAATGGAAACCGCAGACGCGTTCGGGGTGCTTGCAGGCGGCGGCGACAGCCGTGATCGATAGCGACGAGGTGTTGCTGGCGAGGATGCAGTCGACAGCAACAATTTCCTCGAGTTGCTTGAAGACTTGACGCTTGACCTCGAGGTTCTCAACGATGGCTTCGACGACAACCTGCGCCGGTGCCAGTTGTTCTTGGTGAGAAATGATTTCCAGCCGGGCTCTCGTCTCAGTCAGCGCCTCTGCGGAAATCTTGCCCTTTTCGGCGAGTCTGGTCAGGGTGGCGACGATGCCGGCATGGGCGCTTGCTGCGGCTCCCGGCAGGGCATCGTAGATCAGGACGCGAATGCCGGCCTGGGCGGCGATCTGGGCGATGCCGCGCCCCATCGCGCCGGCACCGACGATGGCGATGCACAGCGCCGGGCTTTTGATATCAAAAGGCATGATGCTGACCTACCAGAGTTTCCACCAGGGATCGGGCAGGTCCAGTCCCTGGGCAAACAGTTCACTCTTGGGAAAATTCTTGCGCAACACGCGCTCGGTGTCATCGCGCAAATCCTTCATCCCCATGTTTTCGTAGGATTTCATGACGACATACAGGGCCTGCTCGTTGGCCGGTGAGCCGGGGTAGTTCCTGAGCGCCGTCTGGGCGCGGTTGATTGCCGCCACGTAGGCCCCGCGCTTGTAGTAGTAGCGCGCCACATGCACATGATGTTGCGCCAGGGTATTGGTCAGGTAATTCATGCGCGCTCTGGAGTCTTCCGCGTATTTGCTGTCGGGAAACTTGACCACCAGTTCCTTGAACGCGTCGAAGGATTCCCGGGCAGCCTTGGGATCGCGTTCGCTGAGGTCCTGCATGCTGAGCCTGCCCATGATGCCCAAGTCCTCGCCGAAGTTCGCCAGTCCCTTGAGAAAGTAGGCGTAATCCACATTTGGGTGGTTGGGGTGGAGGCGGATGAAGCGATCGCAAGCCGTCACCGCGGAGGCGGGTTCCTGCTGCTTGAAATAGGCATAGGCAATTTCAAGCTGGGCCTGTTGCGCATAGCGTCCATACGGGTAGCGCGCTTCGAGCTTTTCAAAATTCTTGATGGCCTTGTCGTAGGCGCCATCATTCATCGCATCCTTGGCTTCGGTGTAGAGCTTCTCAGCCGACCAGCCGGCGGTTTCATCCTTCTGGTCGGGCAACAGGCCGCAACCGCCCAGAAGGGAGAGGAGAAGCGCGAAAAATACTGCTTTAGCCGCTACACTATGCATGATGAATGCCCCGCAATCGAACCCGTCGGATTATAGCGCAAGCGCCACTGAGCCCCCCGCTGCGACGGAGACCCTGACAGTTCCGTCCGAATACGCCGGATTGCGTCTCGACCAGGCGCTGGCGCGCCTGTTGCCGCAGCATTCGCGCAGCCGATTGCAGGCCTGGTTGCGCGAAGGTCGTATCGGCATTGAAGGCGTGCCCAGCCCTGACGCAAAGCACAAGGTGTGGGGCGGCGAGACAATCCGCGTGGCTGCAGCACCTGACCCCGTTGCCAATTCCCATGCGGCAGAGGAAATAGCGTTGAGCGTCCTCTATGAGGACCCGGATCTGCTCGTCATCGACAAGCCGGCCGGACTGGTGGTCCATCCCGGCAGCGGCAACTGGCAGGGCACCCTATTGAATGCCTTGCTGCACCGGGCGCCGGAGCTTGCCGAGATTCCGCGTGCCGGCATCGTGCATCGCCTCGACAAGGAAACCAGCGGCCTGCTGGTCGTCGCGCGGACCCTTGCGGCACAGACCGACCTGGTGCGGCAGCTCCAGGCGCGCAGCGTCAAACGCGAATATCTGGCGCTGGTGCATGGCATGGTTGCCGCAGCCGGCAGCGTCGATGCACCGATTGCGCGTCACCCGACCCAGCGCACCAAGATGGCCGTGGTGGCGGAGCATGGCAGCCGGGGCAAGGAGGCGCGGACGCACTTCAGCGTGCTGGAGCGGTTTGCCGATGCCACCTTGCTCGAGTGCCGGCTTGAAACCGGACGCACTCACCAGATCCGGGTGCATATGACATCGATCAAGCATCCGCTGGTTGGCGATCCTGTCTACGGCCGCCGCGGTCGCGGGGACTCGCTGCTCTCGGCTTTTCCGCGCCAGGCCTTGCACGCCTGGCGGCTGACCTTGCTGCATCCGCGCACGCGTGACGAGATGAGCTGGGAATCAACGTTGCCGAAGGATTTCGCCGACTTGCTGGATGCCTTGCGTGTGAGCGCATGAACTTCGACTGGATCTGTCCCGACTGGGATGCGCCTGCCGCCGTGCACGCCCTGGTGACCACGCGCGACGGCGGCATCAGCCTTGGCCCCTATGCCGGACTCAATCTCGCTGCGCATGTTGGCGATGATCCCGAGGCTGTCGCCGCCAATCGTGCACTGCTGCGCCTGCCCCCGTTCCATGTGCCCGCCGAGCCGCTCTGGCTGCAGCAGGAGCACGGTATCCGGGTGGCGGTTGCGGAGCATGCCATTGCCGGGATGGTTGCCGATGCCTCCATCGCGCGCAGCCCTGGCCGGGTCTGCGCTGTGCTGACGGCCGACTGCCTGCCCGTGCTGTTGTGTGCCGATGATGCCACCGTCATCGGCGCCGTGCACGCCGGCTGGCGCGGTTTGGCGGCCGGCGTGATCGAGTCCTGCATTGACGCCATGGCCATCGAACCGACACGCATGCTGGCATGGCTCGGGCCGGCAATCGGTCCACGCGCTTTCGAGGTCGGCACCGATGTGCGCGATGTTTTCTGCCGTCATGACAGTGCAGCCGAACAGGCATTCGTGACGCATGGCCAGGGCAAATGGTTGTGCGATCTGTATCTGCTGGCCAGGCAATGCCTGGCAGGATTGGGGGTACAGCGCGTCTCGGGCGGCAGCTGGTGCACTTATGGGGATGCGCAGCGTTTCTATTCCTATCGCCGCGACGGTGTCACCGGACGCATGGCGTCCTGCATCTGGCTGGAATAAGAGCCTATTTCAGCAGGGAGAGTGGCATGCGTTGCGGCCAAATGCGGATGATCGCGCGAAGCGAGCCGCAGCGAATGGTCGATCCCTTCGCAAGGCGAGTGACGCCCAAAGGAAGTCCCCTTGGGGGACAAAGCGAGCGCCACATTTGGCCACAACCCGAAGGGCAGAGGCAAATTGGGCGCGCTGCGGCGTTACGGCTCCTAGCGAGGCATCGAGCATCGCTTCGTCGCCGTGCCTTGCATCGCATCCCAATTTGTCTCTGCGCATACCGATCTCCCTGCTGAAATAGGCTCCAGGCCTTCCCGTATAATCGGACCCATGTCAGTCCTTCTCTGGATCATCGTTACCTCTGTTGCCGGCGGCGTCTTGTCGGTACTCGCTGCAGCCTTGTTCGCACTGGCCTTTGGCGCGGCCTGGGTCTCGCAACTCGTCAGCTTCGCCATCGGCGCGCTGCTCGGCGCAGCATTTCTCGAAGTCCTGCCCGAGGCCATCACGGCCACAGCCGACGCTTCGACCACGTGCGGGATTGTCCTGGGCGGCATCCTGGCTTTTTTTGTTCTGGAAAAACTGGTGCTGTGGCGTCACTGCCATACCGAAGCCTGCGAGGGGCACGAGTTGCAGGACGCCCACCACCATGAATCTTTCGATGGCGGCCGTAGCGGCCTGCTGATCCTGATCGGCGACACTTTCCATAATTTTGTTGACGGCGTGCTGATCGCCGCCGCTTTCATGGAAAGCATCCAGCTTGGCATTATCACGGCGCTGGCCATCATCGCCCACGAGATCCCGCAGGAAGTCGGCGACTTCGTGATCCTGCTGCATTCGGGTTATTCGCGCGCCAAGGCGCTGGTCTACAACCTGATTTCAAGCCTCGCAACGCTGTTCGGCGGACTTCTGTCGTATTACGCGCTGTCACAGGCACAAAGCGCCGTCCCGGTGTTCCTGGCGCTGGGCGCGGCGAGCATGATTTATGTCGCCGTCGCCGACCTGATTCCCGGCTTGCACAAACGCACCGAACTCAAGGCGACCCTCCAGCAAGTGCTACTGATTGGCGCCGGCGTTGCGACGATCTATGTTTCACACCGAGTCGTCGATTACTTCGCGGGCTAGACAGCCTGCCAGGCTAAATTGCTTCGACACTCGGTTTCAATAGCGCTTCTGCATCAACGGAACATTGTCCGTACCATCAATAGGGATTAAACTGGGCAGAGCGCTGGCTGGAGTACGCGCTGTGCCGACAATTTCCCGGGTAAGCAGTCATGAGACTCCTGCAGCGGCTCTTCCATGTAGTGGGAAATGTGTCGACGCATCCGTTGGCGACGCTTGTTTTCCGTGGTCATCACAAGCGTGACTGGTCACTTGCAGTAATTGTCCTTCTGTGTGCACCTATCATCGCTGCAGCACAGCCTCTGATTCAATCCATTAATCCAGCGCAAGGCCCGATCGCCGGCGGCACCCAGGTCACGCTGACCGGTAGCGGTTTCACCGGCGCCGCGCTGACGCTGGATGGGACCAGCATCACCCCGACTTCCGCTTCCGACACGCAGATCGTGTTCCAAAGTCCTGTCCACGAAAACGGTATCGCCTCGGTGCAACTCAGTGGTAATGGCCCCAATGCCTACGCCGAGTTTCTTTATCTGCCGCCATCCTTGAAGAGCCTGCCTCCCGGCTACATCACGACCGTCATGGGAATTGGCGTGTTTCGAGGAGATGGCAGACCGGCCACACAGGCGATGCTGGAGCCCAATGAACCCGGATTCGCGCTGGCTAATGACGGATCGCTGTTCTTCAGTGAGCACAATCAAAACGTGATCCGGCGCGTTCGCACCGACGGCGTCATGGAGCGCTATGCTGGTACCGGCATGTTCGGGTATTCCGGAGATGGCGGGCCGGCGCACAAGGCCCAACTCCAAAGCCCACGTGGCCTTGCACTCGATCCCAGCGGCAATCTGCTGATCGCCGATGCCAATAATCATTGCATCCGGCGCATTGATGCCTCGACAGGCATCATCACTACGCTCTATGGTAGTTCCGTTGCGGGCTTCTCTGGAGACGGTGGACCCGCCGCCAATGCACAGTTCAATCAACCATTGCAAATCGCCTTTGACGGCGCGGGGAATCTGTATGTGCTGGAGTTCGCAAACCGCATCCGCAAGATAGACACCCGAGGGATAATCACAACCATCGCCGGCAACGGGACTGCCGGTTTCTCGGGCGACGGTGGGCCTGCCACACAGGCCACTTTGAACGTCGGCACCAATGACTGGGGCGGGCTCGCCGCGGATTCGCAGGGCAACGTGTATCTGGCGGACACTGCCAACGCCCGTGTGCGGAGGATCGACGGGACCACGGGAATCATCACGACCTTCCTTGCCGACGCAGTAGTCGATGCGGGACAAGCTGTCAGGGCGATTTTTGCCGATCGCAACGATAACCTGTACGTCGGTATCGATCTGATTGACTCGACCTCGCTGCGCATTCTCAAGCTGTCGCCGACAGGCCAGTTGCTGCAGTCCTGGGGCAAGGGCTACGGTTTCAGCGAAGATGGTACGGCGATCGCGAACGCGCCGCTGTGTCAGATTCACCGACTGGTGCTGGATCCGTCCGGCAACATCCTGTTTGCCGACGCGTGTTCCAGCCGCATACGGCGCATCAACGTCACCACCGGGCTGCTCGACACGATTGCCGGGATGGGACCGCACATCATCGGTGAAACCGGATCGGCGTTATCGACCATACTGGCCAATGACGGCCCAGACCTGCTCTTTCTTCCCAGTGGCGATCTGCTTGCGGCTGATCCCATGAACTACCGTATTCGCAAGCTGGACAGCCTAGGCAACATGAGCACCATCGCCGGCAATGGATTGATGGGGATCGGCGGTAATGACGGCGTGCCTGCACTGGAAGCTTTCATGTACCCGGTCGGGATCACGCTTACGCCGACAAACGACTTGCTGATGGTCAATATCGCAGGTATCTCCCGGATCGACGGCGCCGGCATTATTCATGCGGTAAACATGCTCCATAACTACGGGTTTTCCGGCGACGGCGGCCCGGCCAGCGCCGCGATCACCAATGAGCCTTGGGACGCCGCCACCGATGCTGCAGGGAACATCTTTATCGCCGACAGCAACAACAACCGTATCCGTCGTATCGATGCAAAGACCGGAATCATCGATACGGTTGCCGGCAGTGGTCCCGGGAATGGTTTTGAAAACTACGGCAAGGGCAGTTATTGCGGCGATGGCGGCCCGGCGACGCAAGCCTGCCTGAACACCCCCTATGGCGTCGCCATCGCACCCGACGGCACCATGTATATCGGCGAAAACGACGAGCGTATCCGCAAGGTGACCCCGGACGGGATCATTTCGACCTTCTTCTCCGGTCGCGGAGCGCACGTCAGGCTGAGTTCGACCGGCAACCTGTTCACGGGCACGTCCCGCATCCAGCCCAACGGCCATGCGTTTACATTCGTTTTTAGCAATCCGGAAATGTTTTCCAACAATCCCAACAAACCCGGCATCGGCGATGGCGTGTTAGCCAGATCCGTCCAAGCGGGTTACTACGGTACTGGTCAGAATAAGGGCATCGCCATAGATGGCGAAGGCAACCTGTTCTTCGGAGATCCCGGAAAACGACGAGTTCGTGCCATTCGTTACGGCGCGGTGATGGCGGAGCCGGGCTCAACGGTTTCCATCAGCAGTGGTTCTACTCAAACCGCTCTGACCGGAACAAGTTTTTCCACTGCCCTGGAGATCAGTCTGAAGTCGCCCGAAGGTACTCCAGAGAACGGCATCCGCGTCGATTTTTCTGCACCAAGCTCTGGGACTTCCTGTACGTTTCCCGACGGGAAAACATCTTATTCGACACTGACTGACATTGCCGGTCATGCCAGTGTCACATGCACCGCCAATACCCAGGCGGGCTCCTACCGTGTGACGGCAGCGCCTCTGGCACTTGGGCAGTCTGCCAGCTTTTCGCTTACCAACAGCAAGACATTGATGATTGCCGGAGTCGGCAATGTGACGAGTTCATTGCTGGGATTCGATTGCAGCAGCAGTTGCTCTCCGAGCGTCAATGAAGGCAGCAGCGTGACGCTTGACGCCCATCCGGGAACCGGTGAGAGCTTCCTCGGCTGGAGCGGCGCCTGCTCGGGCACTGCATCGACCTGTACATTCACCGCCAGCACATCTGCGTGGGTTGGCGCGACGTTCACTGGGATTACGCTGGATCTGGTCAAGGGATGGAATCTTGTCGGCAACAGTTTTACAGCGCCAATCACGGTCACGGACAGCTTCAAGGATGCCACCCGGGTAACAACGGTCTGGAAGTGGGTGACGACTGGAACAACAGCGGGAGTGGCTTACCCCGCCTGGGCGTTTTACGCACCGGCCCAGAGCGATGGTGGCCAGGCATTCGCCGCGAAAAACGGTTACGAATTCCTGACCATCATCTCGGGTGGCGAAGGATTCTGGGTCAATGCGAAGTCCGCTTTCACGGTTCAATTGCCTGGCGTCACTGCCGTTGCTTCCACATCGTTCAAGAACATGTCTTCAGGCTGGCATCTGATCGCCACGGGAGAGCAGCCCACTCCCGGCGAATTCAATGCGGCATTGAGCGTATCGCCACCGACAGCCGGAACGGTTCCGCAGAACCTCACGTCTCTATGGGCGTGGGACAGTGCGCGGTCAACATGGTATTTCCATGCGCCCAGCCTTGAGGCCCAGGGAGGAAGCGCGCTCACGGACTACATTGACGGCAAGGCCTATCTCGACTTCGTCACAACCGGAAAATTTCTGGAAAAGGGAACAGGGTTCTGGGTGAACAAGCCCTGATGCGACACGATGTTCAAAACCTGGAATCTGAGTCACCTCGAATGACGGCATAAAAGCAACATCAGGATTGATTTTGAACTGGATCGACTTCCACCAAACAGACATAGAAGGTCGGTCCGCTGTGTGCGTACCGGAGATACGGTGTCCCGCCTTGCCGGCGCCAAATCGATGCGCCGGCTGCGGACTCTTTTCAGGCGCTGGACCGGTCGCGGCCGCCGGGTACGGCAAGCTGAGGATGGGTACGCAGGGCGGAACGGAAAGCCGGCAATTCCCCGGCCGGCATTGGGCGGGCGAAGAAGTAGCCCTGGGCCTCATCGCAACCGAACTCGCGCAGCAGTCTGAGGATGTGCTCGGTTTCGACGCCCTCGGCAATCGTCTTCAGCCCAAAACTGTCCGCCATCTGGATGATGGCGCGCACGATCGCTGCGTCTTCGGCGTCAGTCGCCAGGTCGCGCACAAAGGACTGATCGATCTTGAGCTTGTCCACCTGGAAGCGCTTCAGGTAGGACAGAGATGAGTAGCCGGTGCCGAAGTCGTCGATGGAGAGTTTGACGCCGAGCCGTTTCAAGCGTTGGACGGTGGCGAGGACGTTCTCGCTGTCGTTGATCAGGATCGATTCGGTTAATTCCAGTTCGAGCAGGGCAGGGTCGAGAGACGAGGCTTCGAGGGCGCGGATCACCGACTGCTCGATATCGCCGCGCCGGAATTGCACGGCGGACAGATTGACGGCAATTACCAGGCCCTGAATGCCCGCTTTGCCCCAGGCTGCCGCCTGGCGGCAGGCTTCGTAGAGAACCCATTCGCCGATCGGGACGATGAGCCCGCT
>JBAYVV010000001.1:0-77895 GCA_041674465.1 Sterolibacterium sp. | reverse complement strand
GCATTCGTGCCACTGCCGCTCCGGGACAGGGGGCGGCGTTTTTCTTCAGTTTTCCCGAACACGAAATCCAGGAGGCCGCATGACACCCACACCCAGTACCGTTTTGCTGGTGGAGGACAATCCGCAGGACGAAGCATTGACGCTCAGATCTCTGCGCAAGATCAATCTCGCCAACATCATTGATGTGGTCCGCGACGGTCAGCAGGCGCTCGACTATCTTTTCCGGCAGGGGGAATTCGCGGATCGCGGCGGACCCGCAATACCAACCTTGGTATTGCTCGATATCAGCCTGCCGCGGATCAGCGGGTTGAATGTGCTGGAAAAATTGCGCGCCGATCCGCGCACACGCCTTCTTCCTGTCGTTATCCTCACTTCCTCGGACGAGGAAAAGGATAAGCTGAAGAGCTACGAAAACGGCGCCAATAGCTTTGTCAGGAAACCGCTCGATTTCGCCGAGTTTGCCGAGACCGTGGCACGCCTGGGCGTGTATTGGCTGGCCACCAACGAGCCACCTGTCCGGTAGGGATGGCGTGAGCGGCGGACTCAAGTTCCTGGTGATTGAAGACAGCGAACTCGACTTCGCGCTGATCGAGCGCGAACTCAAGAAGTGGTCGCGCCAGGTCGAATGCCATCGGGTCGAAAATCTGGAGGAACTCAGGACGGCACTGGAATGGCCCGACTGGAACCTGGTCATTTCCGACTACAACGTGCCGGGCATCCGTTTCGAGGATACGCTGGCGCAGGTCACGCGATGTTTGCCGGAAACCCCGGTGATTCTGCTTTCGGGATATATCGGCGAAGAGAAAGCGGTTGAACTGCTCAAGCAGGGCGCACGGGATTTTGTGCTGAAGGATAATTTGGTCCGCTTTCTGCCCGCCATCAAACGCTGCCTGTCCGATGTCGAAGATAGCCGGCACCTGAAGCAGATCGAGAATGAACTGCGGATCAGCCACGAGACTTTTCGCCATCTCCTCGACACCACACTCGACGGCTTCTGCCAGTTGGATAGGCAGGGCAGGCTCATCGATGTCAATCCTGCCTATTGCCGGAAATCGGGATATTCCCGCGAAGAACTGCTGGAAATGTCGATCGGCGACCTCGAAGCCACGGAAAGCGGCGCTGAAACTGCGGCGCATATCGCGAAAATCATTGCAAAGAGCAGCGACCTGTTTGAATCCAGGCACAGACGCAAGGATGGGTCGATCTGGCATGTCGAGGTGAGCGCCACTTTTCGCGATATCGCGGGCGGCCAGCTCTTCAGTTTTCTGCGCGACATTACCGAACGCAAACAGGCCGAGGAAGAACTCAGGCGTTCCAACGCCGAACTGGAACAGTTCAGCTATGCCATCTCGCACGACATGCGCCAGCCTTTGCGCATGATCGCCAGTTACCTGCATCTGCTGGAAAAACATTTGGTGGATCAGCTGGATGCCGAAAAGCGGGAATTCCTGAACTACGCCAAAGACGGCGCCAAGCGCCTCGACCAGATGCTGCTGGGCCTGCTCGAATACTCCAGGGTGGGGCGCAAGGGCGAGCCGCCCGCATGGGTGGAGAGTCGTGGTTTGCTGGAAGAAGCGCTATTGTTCCTGCGCCCTGCGATCAGCGAGTCTCAGGCAGTGGTTCGTATCGAAGGCGATTGGCCACGCGTGTTCGTGAGTCCCGACGAGATGGTGCGATTGTTGCAAAATCTGATAGGCAATGCCGTGAAGTTCCGCATCGGCGGACGCACGCCGGAAATTATGGTCACCAGCGCAAAGAGCGCCGAAGGCTGGCGCGTATGTATCGCAGACAATGGCGCGGGCCTTGTTCCCGAACAAATCGGGCGGCTGTTCCAGGTCTTTCAACGCTTGCAAAGCCGGGCCGCTTACGAGGGTACGGGCATCGGACTGGCCTTGTGCCGCAAGATTGCCGAGAGGCATGGCGGCAGGATTTGGGCGGACTCGGCAGGCCCCGGCGAGGGTAGCCGTTTCTGTTTCGAGTTGCCGCAGGAAACCGAGGAATAGGCCCTTAGCCTTCAGTTCAATTCGACGAGCTTCACCAGTCGAGCAAGATAATCGACCACAGCGGATCCGCCTTCCGGCGGCACCCAGGGAGCAAGCTCGGCTTGTGTCAAAGGGAACTGGAATCTGTTGCGCTTACTTTGCTCTTGCGGCCTGCAGCATCTCATCCGAAATGGCGCCGTTGAGGTGCAGGCGCAGCAGAAGCTTGAGCGGTGCCGGGATGTTTCTGCCGGCCTCATAGCGCGATCCCCCTGATTGCGTCACACCATAGCGTGACCAGAAATCGCTTTGGTTGAGTCCCATCTTGTTGCGGAAATCGGCGAGATCGTTGGGGATGGGCTTGAGTTTCGTCTTGGTGGTCATGGTCGGTCTTTCTCCTGAAAAAAGTTTCTGCCGAGTCCTGCCATTATAGTGAATACTTGGCAGTCGGCAGTCAGTACGGACGATGATAATACGAATGAGCGGGTTGGGTCAGGCCGGAAGCCGATCAAATTGTCCGGCTTGGGTAAAAATGCACATCCACGGAAAGAAATGGCAAATTCAGAGGGAATTGATCATGGCTGACGTCAAAGGCCTTCGAGAGCAGGCGCAGAGGCTGCGCAACCTAAGTTTCAAGATCGGCAAGTACCGGCCGCCCAGCG
The DNA here is from genome assembly GCA_041674465.1 of Sterolibacterium sp. Classification (GTDB taxonomy): domain Bacteria; phylum Pseudomonadota; class Gammaproteobacteria; order Burkholderiales; family Rhodocyclaceae; genus JACRAR01. The sequence continues at coordinate 75,254 of JBAYVV010000001.1, read as the reverse complement.
AGGGCGGCAGTGCTTCCCTGTTGCTTCGAGTCAGCGAAAACTGTCCCTGGAATCGCTGTACCTTCTGCGAAATGTACAAGGGAGAGCCCTTCGTCTATCGGCCTGTCGAGGAAATCAAGGGGGATATCGATGCAGTTGCGGCGATTCGCGACGAGATCACGTCGGCATCCGCGAAACTGGGCACGGCAGGAAAAATCAGCCGGGAACTGGGCGCCGCCCTGCTCGCGGAATGTTCCGATCTCAGCCGCAATGACAGTTTCATCATGGTGTTCAACTGGCTTGCCGCAGGTGGCAATACGGCTTTCCTGCAAGATGCCAACAGCATCGTCATGCGTCCGGCCGAGTTCGTTTCCGTCTTGCAACACCTGCGGGCAAGCTTCAAATCCCTGACCCGCGTGACTTCCTATGCCCGCTCGAAAACGCTGGCGCACATCAAGCAGGAAGATCTCGGCATGATTCAAACGGCAGGCCTGGACCGCCTGCACATCGGACTGGAGACGGGAGACGACGAATTGCTCACCCGGATCAACAAGGGTGTGACGCAGGCCGAACAGATTGCCGGTGGACGCCGGGCAATGGCCGCCGGATTCCAGGTGTCGATGTACTGGATGCCGGATCTGGGTGGGCGCGAGCGCTGGCGGCAGCATGCGGAGAATACGGCAGTCGCGCTGTCGGCCATCAACCCCCATTACATCCGTTCGCGCCCGCTGGTGCCGCGGCCGGGAACGCCGCTGTTTGAGGATGTCGCAGCGGCACGCCTGCATCTCTCGTCGCCGCATCAGCGCCTGGAGGAATTGGCCCTGATGATCGAACGCCTCAAGGTGACCTCGAAGGTCTGCTTCGATCATGCCATGAATTCCTGGTTGGATCGCCGGGGCGGCCTGCTCTTCCGGCAGGGTTATGAGGGTTACCAATTTCCGCAGGAGAAGCCGCTGCTGCTGGCGCGTATCCAGGAAGGGATGGCGGTTGCGGAATCGATGCACGGCGACGTGCGTGCGATGATGGCAATGAGTTCCTTATGAACCTCCGGAAGCAGCACTTCCGTACTGCCCGGAACCGCTTGCATCTGCTATGGGGTGTTACCGGCAGCGCGCAACAGGGGTAGCGATCGCGCCACGTTGATCAGCAATATTCCCAACGCAGGCACTGCCAGCCACAGGCCGTTGGCATATCCGAAAGCCGCCATCAGGCCGCCGGCCACAAACAGCGGCGCGTGCAGGCCAGTGTATCGTCCGAGAACATGACGCAATTGTTCGTGCCAGGCGTCCTGGCGGCCCGGGCGCAGCCAGACCGGAAGCAACTGGATGGCGGCGCCGCTGACGAGCGGCAACAGAAACGCGGGGACAAAACCGACCAGGGCATTGCCCCCGTTGAGGAAACCCTGTGCGTGCCCGAGTCCGGCGAAGATCAGACCGGTCAAGCCGAAGCACGCCATGCCCAAGGCCGTTGAGGCGCCATGAAGGCGGCCGACGTGATCGGCGTAGCTCATGCTCCAGCGGGTGCCCATGCGCAACAGCGGTACGAAGAACAGCAGTGCACCCAGGTAAGCGAGCAGGACGTTGAAGCCTGCGCCGAGTGAGAGCAGCGCAGCGCCGACTATGCCGAGGCCGAGATCCTGCTTGAGGCGCGTTGCGGCATGATTGTCCCAGCGGCCTGCAGCGGTCGGCAACAGCACTTGCAGTGTGCCTATGGCGGTGAGGCCGACAAAGCCGAGCAGGTTGGCGTGCAGGTGCATGAGGCGGAGCGCCGGACGCTGCTCAGGCCACAGCCAGAACAGCGGCACAATGAACAACGCTGCAAGTAAAAAGCCCAGTGCAGCGATGTACCAGGCCAGTCCTGGATGCGATGAACCCAGGCCATGCCGCGATCTGAGCACGGTCCAGAACAAAAGACTGGCGGCCGCTTTGGCGGCGAGCAGGGTGCCGACGATGGCGATGACGATGCTCATCTCCTCCATGCGCACGGTGAAACTGATCACCAGGGTCAGGCCGCCGAGCCAGGCCAGCAGGGCCAAACTCATGACTGAACGCGGCGCATTGTCGCTGCGCGTCAATACCGGAACGAAGTAGGCCATCGCCGCGAGAATCAGCGGCATGATGCCCATCGCCAATACCAGATGGGCCACGAGCGCCGGCGGCAGCGCAGCGAACAGCCACAGCCCGAGGGCAATGGCCATCATCACGACAGCGTTGGCAGCGAACAGATGCAGCATGGTGGATCGTCCTGGTTCAGGGTAAGTCGATCATTGTCGCTTTCTCTCGGGATCAGCGCCTTGATCGGCATCATTTTTGGACAAGAGCACGCCACTTGCCGCACTCAAGGCAGCAACGGCGAGCAGGATGGCGGCGCTGAGCGCCCACGGCTGATCTGCGGAACGGCGCACGGCGATTAGTTCCCAGCCTGTCCACAACCAGCAGGCAGCGGCGCTATAGGCCAGGCCTTGTAGCAGTGGCAGCGTCCAGGGGCGGCGCAGGAAAAATAACAAGGGTGTTGCCAGGCAGAGCGCGGCCACCAGCAGATTTCCGGCGCGCAGGAAATGTGCTGCGATGAGCAGTGCAGCGAACACATAGAGCGAAATACGCATGCGCATGGCCATGAGATAACCCGATGTTCTCAGCCAGCCTTGCCGTCAACACGCGGGCGCAGCAGAAACGGCAGAAACCGTACTGCGAGTATTGCAAAGCTGATGCACCAGCAGGCCGCCGACAATTCCAGCCAGGTCAGGTAGGCAGCCGGCCACAACTGCGTGCCGATCACACGCAGGGCCAGCGCGCAGAGCATGATCCACAACACCAGTTTGTCCAGGGTTTCGAAGCGCACCGGACGTCCCGTGTGTCCATTTGCAATGCGGGTGATCATGGCTGGAATGACCAGACCCATGACGCCGAAGCTAAAAACATGCACCCCAAGAGTTCCTGTCCAGGGGATTTGTACCTGACTGTCAAGCGCCGCGATGAGTAATTGCGCGACGATGCCGAGGTAGGCGAAATACATGATGCCGATTTCGAGACGGCGCATCGCCAGCAAGGGCTTCCAGAAAGCGAAACGCCAGAGCAGCAGAACCGCCAGGAGAACATCCAGACTTGCTGCCAGCGCTGCCGGCAGAAATGCGGCGAAGACCAGCAGCAGTGCCAAGCCCTTGATCGTCAGGTCGAGACGCGGGTTGCGCAGGATCGACGCTTTGAGCGCGTTCTGCATGAATTGTGTCAGCGTGCGCTCGAGCATGACCAGGAAGGCCAGGCGGAACAAACCCAGCGCCATGACGACGCCGAGCTGATACGCGTCGCTTTCGAGCAGCAAGGCTTTTGCGACGACAAACAGCGGCAACAGCAAGACGAAGAAAAAATTGTCCCGATAACTGTCCTGTTTGCGATAGCGCAGCAAGGTCCACAACAGCATGCCGATGATGGACAGCAGGAACAGGTTGTTACTCAGGCGAAACAGCCAGAACGGCAGGAGATTCGCGCACACCATGCCGAGGCGTTCGATGAGCCAGGCTGCGCCGAGCAGGATCAGGGCGTTGCCGTGATAGCCGCGGATGCTGACCCAGTTCTTGCTGGCGGTCAGGAGGAACCCTCCGAGCACCGCCCAGCCGAAACCGAAAAACATTTCGTGCGCATGCCACTGCACGATGGAGAAAGTGGCCCAGGGCGGGATCAGGATGCCGGTATAGATCGCGATCCAGACGGCAGGCAGAACGACACCTGACAAGCAGGCCAGCGTAAAGAAGGGGCGGAAGCCCGCCTGCCAGAATGGGTGTGAAGCGAAACTCACTGCTTGACGAAGTCGATGACGATGCTGCCTGCTTCGCGTTGCCTGTAGCGAATATCCACCGTCTTGCCGAAGTGCTGCTGCATCTGTTCCAGCAAAGGCAGCGGGTCGTGGTCATTGATGAAGCGCATGGTTTCACCCGGATGGAGAGCGTCGAGGGCGCCGAAGATTGCAGCGTGCCGGAAACGCTTGGCGACGCCTCGGGCATCGAATTCATAAATCGAATCGGGACGGGTGTGGATATGGATCGTGGTCATGTCATTCTCCGCTGAAGGTTTGCTCATCATAGTTGACAAGCCTTCTCGTAAAATTGACTTGAATCATTTTCGAAAAAAAATCGCATTGCAAAGCATCCGGCCAGATGCCGCAGGCGTGGCTACCGTTTGCTTGCGACAGCTTTCTCGAACAAGGGCAGCACCTCGGGGAGGTGCTGCTCGATATCCCGGATGCGGTTCGGTCCGGAAGGGTGGGTGGATAGCCATTGTGGTGGTGCGCCGCGATTGGCAGCGCTCATTTTTTCCCACAGCGTGACGCCGGCGCGTGGATCAAAGCCGGCGCGGGCCGCCAGATCCAGGCCGACCAGATCGGCTTCGCTTTCGTCCTCACGCGAGAAACTGAGGGTGAGCAAGTTGCCGCCGGTCTTGAACGCATCGGCGTATCTGCCATTGCCGACCAACTGTCCCAGCAGGCTGGCCCCGAGGCTGGTCAACTCGCTTTTGGCCATGCGCTCGCGGGCGTGCTCGCGCAGCGCGTGAGCGATCTCGTGTCCCATGACGATCGCGGCTTCATCGTCACTGAGCCTGAGACCTTCGAGCAGGCCGGTGAAAAAGGCGATTTTCCCGCCGGGCATGCAAAAGGCATTGATCTGTTTCGATCCGATCAGATTGACTTCCCATTGCCATTGCGCAGCACGGGGATTGAAACGTCCGGCGAAGGGAATGATGCGCTCGGCAATACCGCGCAATCGCAGCAGGTCGGGATGATCGTCCGGCGCCAGTGCATGCTGCGTGTTCGCCTTGCGTTTGAGTCCGGAATATTCCGTGTTGGCCTGGCGCTCAATCTGGTTTGCCGGCACCAGTTCGCGCAATGCCGAAGGCTTGTCGACATGGATGCCATCGCCCTCAGCCGCCAGTGCGCTGGCTCCCAACAGCCAGACCAGACCCAAAGTAGACCAGAAGCGTGACCGGAATTCAGACCGGACAGCCGGCCGTTCAAGCGTGCTTTCCAGCGTTGGCAACCTCAGCCTACCTCGTGTTCGGCGACGTTGACATGCACGGTATCGCGCCCTAAAGCGGCGACTACGGCGCGCACATAGCGATGTGCCCAGTCGCCATTTTCGGCGAAGCGCTTTTCACCGGCTTCCTTTGCAACCAGCAGGACTTTGTCCAGGCGCAACACCTTGCCGACCGGATTGGTCGGTTCGCATCCCAGGCTTTCCCATTCCTGGTCGAGCCACTGATGCGCTGCTTCCTGGCTGAACAGGGTGCTGTCATTGTCGAGAAACTTGAACTCGAACGGATGGTCGCGGGTGAAGGAAACGATCACTGTGTATGACATTGAGATTACCCCGGATGGATTGCAGGCGCAGATCGAAAGCGCGATTTTGCAACTTGTCGCGGAAGAGGGCAAGTGCCGGCGGATTCCGCGTGGCAATGCCCCGTTTTCCTGGAGTTACTCCATGGCTTCGTAGAGCGGCAGCGTCAGAAACTCAGGGTAGTTTTCGGTGAGCGACATTTCCTCGAAAATTTTTGCCGCCTGGTCGTAGGTCGCGGTCTTCTCGCCGCTGGCCGTGACCGTGGCTTTCACCTTGGCCAGTTCCTCCGCGATGAGGGCGCGAACCATTTCCGCAGTCACCTTGCGGCCGTCATCGAGTATGCCCTTGGGGCTGACCACCCATTGCCATATCTGCGATCGGCTGATTTCCGCGGTCGCGGCGTCTTCCATGAGGTTGTGGATCGGCACGCAGCCGTTGCCGGCGAGCCAGCTGCCGAGGTAGTGGATGCCGACGTTGATATTGTTGCGCACGCCGGTTTCGGTGATCGGCTGCTCGGGCTGAAAATTGAGCCAGTCGCTCGGACCGAACGTGTCGGTGCGTTGTTTGTCCCACTGGTTGGGGCGGTCGCCGAGCACTTTGACGAATTCTTCCATGGCGATCGATACCAGCCCCGGATGCGCCACCCAGCCGCCGTCATAGCCATCGTTGGCGTCCCGCGTCTTGTCGTGGCGAATGCCGGCGAGCGCCTTCTCATTGGCGACGGGATCGTTCTTGATCGGGATCAGCGCGCTCATGCCACCAATCGCGGGCGCACCGCGCTTGTGACAGGCCTTGACCAGCGCCAGTGCATAGGCGCGCATGAACGGCACTTCCATGGTGATGGCCGAGCGGCTGGCCAGGCAGAAATTGCGGTTCTTCTTGAATTTCTTGATGCAGGAAAAAATGTAGTCCCAGCGTCCGGCATTCAGGCCGGCGCTATGCTCGCGCAGCTCGAAGAGAATTTCCTCGAGTTCGAAGGTGGCGAGGATGGTTTCGATCAGAACAGTCGCCTTGATGCTGCCTTGCGGGATGCCGATGTCTTTTTGCGCCATGACGAATATGTCGTTCCAGAGACGCGCTTCGAGATGGCTTTCCATTTTTGGCAGATAAAAGAACGGGCCGGCGCCGCGTGCCATCAGTTCCTTGGCGTTGTGGAACAACACCAGAGCAAAATCAAACAAGCCGCCAGAGACGCGCTGGCCGTCGACCAGCACGTGCTTTTCATCGAGATGCCAGCCGCGCGGTCGAACCTGCAGTGTCGCGATCTTGTCGTTGAGCTTGTATTCCTTGCCGGTCTCACTGATGAAACTGAGCTTGCGGCGGATGGCGTCATGGAGATTGACCTGACCCTGGATCTGGTTGGTCCAGTTGGGACTGTTCGAGTCCTCAAAGTCGCTCATGTAGGAATCGGCGCCGGAGTTGAAGGCGTTGATGATCATCTTGCGCTCGACCGGCCCGGTGATTTCAACGCGGCGGCATTCCAGCGCCTTGGGCACCGACGCGATTTTCCAGTCACCTTCGCGAATATGCCGGGTCTCGGGCAGGAAATCGGGCATCTCGCCGGCATCGATGCGAGCCTGGCGCTCGACGCGTTTATTGAGCAATTCGCGGCGACGCGGCTCGAAAGCGCGATGCAGCTTGGCGACCAGAGCCAACGCGTCGTGGGTGAGAATTTCTTCGAAGCGGGGATGAAGAGGGGCGTTGATTTGTACGCCAGCAGGCAGGTTGAGCGCCATCATGATTTCCTTTTCTGAGCCTCCTTGCGGGAGAGCCTAATTGAGGTGATCGCGCGTCACGATCACCTCAACCAGATTACTGAAACTGCTCTTCCTCGGTCGAACCGTGCAAGGCAGTGACCGAAGACGCGCCGCCCTGAATCACCGTGGTGACGTCGTCGAAGTATCCGGTGCCGACTTCCTGCTGGTGCGAGACAAAGGAGTAGCCACGGTCGCGCGCTGCGAATTCGGGCTCCTGCACCTTGTCGATGTAGGCCGTCATGCCGCGGCGGACGTAGTCATGGGCCAGGTCGAACATGTGGTACCACATGGTGTGGATGCCGGCCAGCGTGATGAACTGATACTTGTAGCCCATCGCACCCAGTTCGCGCTGGAACTTGGCGATGGTCGCATCGTCGAGGTTCTTCTTCCAGTTGAAGGACGGCGAGCAGTTGTAGGCAAGCAGCTTCTCCGGGAACTTGGCGCGGATGCTTTCGGCGAACTTCTTGGCAAAGTTCAGATCGGGCGTGCCGGTTTCGCACCAGCACAAGTCCGAGTAGGGGGCGTACGCCAGGCCACGGCTGATCGATTGCTCCAGGCCGTTGCGGGTCTTGTAGAAGCCTTCTGCGGTCCGTTCGCCGGTGATGAATGGCTTGTCATTGGGGTCGTAGTCCGAGGTCAGCAGATCAGCTGCCTCGGCATCGGTGCGGGACAGGATGATGGTCGGGACGCCAAGAATGTCTGCGGCGAGGCGCGCAGAAACGAGTTTTTGCACGGCTTCCTGGGTCGGCACCAAAACTTTTCCACCCATGTGGCCACATTTTTTGACCGAGGCCAACTGGTCCTCGAAATGCACACCGCCGGCCCCCGCGCGGATCATGGCCTTCATGAGTTCGAAGGCGTTGAGGACGCCGCCGAAGCCGGCTTCGGCGTCGGCAACGATGGGCGCGAAGTAGTCGATATAGCCCTTGTCGCCCGGGTTGAGACCCTTACCCCACTGGATTTCGTCGGCGCGCTTGAACGAATTGTTGATACGCTCCACCACCAGCGGCACGGAATTTACCGGATACAGCGACTGATCCGGATACATCGCAGCATAGTTGTTGTTATCTGCTGCGACTTGCCAGCCCGACAGGTAGATGGCCTTCATGCCGGCCTTGATCATCTGCATGGCTTGTCCGCCGGTCAGCGCGCCCAGGCAATTGATGTAGGGCTCGTGGTGCAGCAGGTGCCAGAGCTTTTCCGCGCCGCGACGAGCCAGGGTGTATTCAATCGGCAGTGAGCCGCGCAACCGGATGACGTCTTCAGCACTGTAAGGGCGCTTGATGCCTTTCCAGCGGGGATTTTCAGCCCAATCTTTGGCCAGCAGGGCGGCTGCTTGTTTCCGGTCGTTCATCTCTGATTCCTCGTGTTGATCGTTGGGGGAGGGGGTTGGCGACGTTTCCGGAATTACAGGCTCCGTCATTTAATGAAGTATAAAGTATCTATTGCAGAGCAGCAATAGTTGCATGCAAGGGCAAACAAGTGCTTATAAGGCTAACTATTCGATGAAAAGCGCCGAATTTCCCTGTGCGAGAAGGTGCTGCAGATGTGGACCGACAATTCGCCGCATCGCTTTCAGCGGCTCTTGCGACCAGTGCCCGTCCTTGCCTCTTAGATGAGAGCTGCCGTGCTGACGAGCAGGCCGTCCTCGTCGGCATAAAGATATTGGCCCGGGACGAAGGTCACATTGGCAAAGCTGACGGAAACATCGGCGTCCCCGACATTTTTCTTCACGGTTTTGAGTGGATGGGTGGCCAAGGCGAAAACACCCAGGTTCATGCCGGCGATGGCCCGCGAATCGCGGATGCAGCCATACACGATGATGCCATTCCAGCCATTCCTGACGGCAAGCAGGGCCAATTGGTCGCCAACCAGGGCGCAGCGCAGCGAACCGCCGCCATCGATGACCAGCACCCGGCCAGTGCCCGGTTGTTCAAGCGCTTTTCGAACCAGTGAATTGTCTTCAAAGAGCTTCAGAGTGGCGATTTGACCGTGGAAACTGCGTCGCTCGCCGTAAGACCGGAACATGGGTGTTGCCACGCGCAATGTTCCGTTGTTCAACAACGGCTCATGGCTGTCGAGGAGATCGGCAGTGGGCAGGCTTTCTGACATGGACGGGCGAGGACTGCTAACTCGCGGGTAGCCGGATTGCCCGGCCACCCGCGCTTTGCGTTCAGACGGCGTGCTCGACGGCTTCCTCGAAGACCAGTTTCACCTTCTGATCTTCGTCGAGATCGATGGTGACCCTGCCGCCTCCGGCCAGCTTGCCGAACAGCAACTCGTCGGCCAGTGCGGAACGGATCGTGTCCTGGATCAGGCGTGCCATGGGGCGGGCACCCATCAGCGGATCGAAGCCCTGCTCGGCGAGCCAGGCCTTGAGCGCATCGGTGAAAATCGCTTCGACTTTCTTCTCATGCAACTGTCCTTCGAGCTGCATCAGGAACTTATCGACCACGCGGAGTATGACTTCGGCATCGAGTGCCGCAAAGGAAATCGTGGCGTCGAGCCGGTTTCTGAATTCCGGCGTGAACATCCGCTTGATGTCTTCCATTTCATCGCCCGCCTTCTTGTTGGTGGTGAAGCCCATGCTGGGTTTCTGCAATGCTTCGGCGCCGGCGTTGGTGGTCATGATGATCACGATATTGCGGAAGTCCGCCTTGCGCCCGTTGTTGTCGGTCAGGGTGCCGTGATCCATGATCTGCAGCAGGATGTTGAAAATGTCGGGATGTGCTTTCTCGATCTCGTCGAGCAGCAGCACAGCATGCGGTTTCTTGGTAACGGCCTCGGTCAGCAAACCGCCCTGGTCGAAGCCGACATAACCCGGTGGCGCGCCAATCAGCCGCGAGACGGCATGGCGCTCCATGTACTCGGACATGTCGAAACGGATCAGTTCGATGCCCATGCAGTAGGCCAGCTGACGCGCTACTTCGGTCTTGCCGACACCCGTGGGGCCGGAAAAGAGGAAGTTGCCGATAGGCTTGAGCGGGCTGCCCAGTCCCGAACGCGACATCTTGATGGCGCGCGCCAGGGCATTGATGGCTTGATCCTGCCCGAACACCACGGTTTTCAGGTCGCGATCGAGATTTTTCAGGGCGCTGCGGTCGTCGCTGGAGACGTGCTGTGAAGGAACCCGGGCAATGCGCGCGACGATTTCCTCGATCTCCATTTTGCCGATCAGTTTTTTCTGCTTGGATTTGGGCAGCACGCGCTGCGCTGCGCCGGCTTCGTCGATGACATCGATCGCCTTGTCGGGCAGATGCCGGTCATTGATGTACTTGGCGGAAAGTTCGGCCGCGCTGGAGATTGCCGCGGCGGAATACTTGATGCCATGGTGCTCCTCGAAACGCGACTTAAGGCCGCGCAAAATTGCCACAGTCTCCTCGACCGAAGGCTCATTGACGTCGATCTTCTGGAAGCGGCGCGACAGCGCATGGTCTTTCTCGAACACGCCACGATAGTCCTGGTAGGTGGTCGCGCCGATGCACTTCAGGGTGCCGCTGGAAAGCGCCGGCTTCAACAGGTTGGAGGCGTCGAGCGTGCCGCCCGAGGCGGCGCCGGCGCCGATCAGGGTATGGATTTCATCGATGAACAATATGGCATTCGGATTTTCCAGCAATTGCTTGAGAACCGCTTTCAGGCGCTGTTCAAAGTCGCCGCGGTACTTGGTGCCGGCGAGCAGGGCGCCCATGTCGAGCGCATAGACAGTGGCGTTCGTCAGAATTTCCGGGACGCGTCCTTCCACGATGCGCCGCGCCAGCCCTTCGGCGATGGCGGTTTTACCGACGCCGGCTTCGCCCACCAGCAACGGATTGTTCTTGCGGCGGCGGCAGATGGTTTGAATGACGCGCTCGATTTCCTTGTCGCGGCCGATCAAGGGATCGATCTTGCCCAGCAGCGCCATGGCATTGAGGTTCTGCGCGAAACTTTCCAGAGCGCCACCGGATGCCTGCCCATCTTGCTCCTGTTCAGCCTGCTCCGACTCGCCTCGGGTCACCGGCAACGGCGACTTGGTGATGCCGTGGGAAATGAAGTTCACCACGTCCAGTCGTGTCACGCCTTGCCGCTGCAGAAAATAAACGGCGTGCGAGTCCTTTTCGCCGAAGATCGCGACCAGCACGTTGGCGCCATTGACCTCCTTCTTGCCGGAGGACTGCACATGCAGGATGGCACGCTGTATCACGCGCTGGAAGCCGAGTGTCGGTTGGGTATCGATTTCGTCGGTACCGCTGACAGTCGGGGTGTGCTCGGCAATGAAGGAGGCAAGCTCCTTGCGCAATTCCTCGATGTTCGCGGCGCAGGCACGCAGTACCTGGGCCGCCGAGGGATTGTCGAGCAATGACAGCAGCAGATGCTCGACAGTGATGAATTCGTGCCGTTTCTGGCGCGCCTCGACAAAGGCCATATGCAAGCTGACTTCCAGTTCCTGCGCAATCATGCTAGTTTTCCTCCATCACGCACGCCAGAGGGTGTTGGTTCTGGCGCGCAAAAGCGCTTACCTGAGCAACCTTGGTGGCTGCCAAATCATACGGATACACACCGCAGACTCCCTTGCCATCCCGATGCACCTTGAGCATGACCAAGGTCGCCTGCTCGCGGCTCATGCCAAACAATCTTTGCAGCACGACCACGACGAAATCCATCGGTGTGAAATCGTCATTCAGCAATAGCACCTTATAAAGCTTAGGTGGCTTGGTCCTGCTGCGTTCAGTTTCGAGTGTGTTGCCGCCATCACGGTCGACTTGCTTGCGTGTTGCCATGAACCGATTCTAATGCGAATTAATCATTGTGCAACACTGACAAGAACAGGGTTAAAGTGGGCCTATTCCTGCAGATTTCAATGGGTATAACGCACATTCCACGGGATAATGTGAATGGCAATGCAGAAATAATGCTGTAATGCAGCATATTTTCTGCGACAAAACCCGGCCGAAAAGACTTGACGTTTAGATAAAAAGTGCGTAAAAAGCGGGGCGTGTTTGTCGTTGTCAATTTCCTGCAATGTTGAAAGCCCCGCAGTCCTTCAAATCCCTGAATCTCAGCCTGGCATCACCATATGTTGCGAACTTGCGTCACAAACATGCCCCGAAGTGTCTTCGTGACGTTTTGGTTTTTGTATTAACTTAAGGAATAAGCTTTATGGCACTAGGTACTGTCAAGTGGTTCAACGACGCCAAAGGTTTTGGCTTCATTACTCCGGACGATGGCAGCGAGGATCTCTTCGCCCATTTCTCCGCCATCAATATGCCCGGCTTCAAGTCGTTAAAAGAGGGTGAAAAGGTTTCGTTCGAGGTGGTGCAAGGCCCCAAGGGCAAGCAAGCCTCCAACATCCAGAAAGCGTAATCCCGCTTTTTGCGAAGGATTCAACCCGCCGCGGCATGCCACGGCGGGTTTTTTATTCCCCGAAACAATGCCAATGGCATGGTTGCGGGGAATGCGGGTGCGGAGTATTACATCCGCTCAATCATGGCGTCGCCGAAGGCCGAGCATTTCACCTCCTTGGCACCTTCCATCAGACGCGCGAAGTCGTAGGTCACGACCTTGTCCTTGATGGCGGCTTCGATGGAATGGATGATCCGGTTCGCCGCCTCGGTCCAGCCCATGTGCCGCAACATCATCTCGGCGGAAAGAATCAACGAGCCGGGATTGACATAGTCTTTTCCGGCATATTTCGGAGCCGTGCCGTGGGTGGCTTCAAACATCGCGACACTGTCGGAAAGATTGGCGCCCGGTGCGATCCCGATGCCGCCGACCTGTGCCGCCAATGCGTCCGAGATGTAGTCGCCGTTGAGGTTGAGTGTTGCGATGACATCGTATTCGGCAGGACGCAACAGAATTTGTTGCAGGAACGCATCCGCAATAACGTCCTTGATGATGATGCCACCGGGCAGCTTGAGCCAAGGTCCGCCATCGATTTCGACACCGCCAAATTCCCGTTTTGCCAGCGCATAGGCCCAGTCGCGGAAGGCGCCCTCGGTGAACTTCATGATGTTGCCCTTGTGGACAAATGTCACCGATTTACGCTGATTGGCGATGGCGTACTGGATGGCCTGGCGCACCAGCCGCTCGGAACCCTCGCGCGATACGGGCTTGATGCCGATACCCGAGGTATTGGGGAAGCGGATCTTGGTGACGCCCAATTCCTTTTGCAGGAATTGAATGAGTTTTCGGGCACTCTCGGTTTCCGCCTGAAACTCGACGCCGCAATAGATGTCCTCGGTGTTTTCGCGGAATATCACCATGTTGGTTTTGTGCGGCTCCTTCAATGGTGAAGGCACACCCTGGAAATAGCGCACCGGTCGCAGGCAGACATACAGATCAAGTTGCTGGCGCAATGCCACGTTCAGCGAACGTATCCCGCCGCCAATAGGCGTCGTCAGCGGTCCCTTGATGGAAATCACATAGTCCTTGAGTGCGACCAGCGTCTCGTCGGGCAGCCAGACATCCGGGCCGTACAGGCGCGTCGATTTTTCGCCGCAGTAGATTTCCATCCAGGAAATTTTTTTCTTGCCGCCATAGGATTTCGCGACTGCAGCATCGACCACTTTTTTCATCACCGGCGTGATGTCGACACCGATACCATCGCCCTCGATGAACGGGATAATTGGGTTGTCAGGAATCGGTTGACCTGGAATGATTTTGCTGCCGCTTTGAGGTACTTTAATCAGCGAATTGCTCATGCCTGCTCCACCATAGAAAGTTGGTCAATGTGGGTTAAAGCGCCACACGGATGTGGCCCGGTTCACAGCCGCATCATGCTGCCAGCAAATTGGCGAGGCAGGTTTGATTCAAATCAGTCCTCCTGGCTGTTGCCGCAATCCGCTTTCATCTGGCCGTCCCGGCTCGAGGTGCGGAGCGATGGCTGGCGCGGCTGGTAGAATCTTCCGGGACTGATTTTTTCAGGGCGGAAGGTCGAGCATGGATGTATCCATCAGCAACAACGCAGTTGCGCGGCAGATCGCTTTGACGCTGACCGAGGGATTCGATCGCCATTATCGTTTGTTCCGGGAGTGCTCCGCTCAGGCCAAAAGGCGTTTTGAGGCGGGCGATTGGCAGGCGGTCCAGCATGCCGTGCAAAATCGTATCCAGTTTTACGACAAGCGCGTCGAAGAAACAGTCGAATTGCTGCACCGTGAATTCAATGCCGCAGCGCTCGATAATACAGTCTGGCAGGAGGCAAAGCTTCTCTACATCGGCCTCCTGATCGACCACAAACAGCCCGAACTGGCCGAGACTTTTTTCAACTCGGTCTTTTGCAAGATTCTTCATCGCACCTATTTTCACAACGATTTCATTTTCGTGCGGCCGGCGATTTCGACCGAGTTCATTGATTCCGAGCCCACCGTCTTTCGCAGCTACTATCCGAACGAAATCGGCTTCAAGGGAGCCATACGAAAGATCCTTCTGGATTTCGACTGGCAGCGTCCTTTCGATGACATTGAGCGGGATATCGATAATATTTACAAGGCGGTGAAGCTGCATTTCGGCAAATGGCCCAAGGCGGAATACAACTTCCACATCCAGGTGCTCCACTCCGCTTTTTATCGCAACAAGGGTGCCTATATCATCGGCAAGGCGGTCAATGGCAGCAGCGAACTTCCCTTTGCCTTGCCGGTGCTGCATACTGCTTCGGGCAAGCTGTGCGTCGATACCGTCTTGCTTGACGTATGGCGGATCAGCATGCTGTTTTCTCTGTCGCGGGCGTACTTCATGGTCGACATGGAAGTACCTTCGGCCTATGTGCAATTTCTTCTCAGCATCATGCCCGGCAAGCCGCGTTCCGAGCTGTATACCATGCTGGGTCTGGGAAAGCAGGGCAAGACCATGTTTTTCCGCGATCTGATCCACCATCTGCAGCATTCCCACGATCAGTTCGTGATTGCCCCCGGCATCCGCGGCCTGGTGATGCTGGTATTTACCCTGCCTTCCTATCCCTATGTGTTCAAACTCATCAAGGATGTTTTCGGTGCCACGAAAGAAGTCGATCATGCGACCGTCCGGCGCAAGTACCAGCTTGTGAAACAGGTCGATCGTGTCGGCCGGATGGCGGATACGCTGGAATATTCCAATGTAGCCTTGCCCAAGGCGCGTTTTTCCAAGGCGTTGCTCGATGATCTTTATCAGCTTGCGTCTTCCCTGGTGGAGGACGATGGCGATGATCTCATCATCCGTCATCTCTATATCGAGCGCAGGATGGAACCACTCAATCTTTACCTGGATCAGGCTGACCAGGCGGGACAGAAGGAGCGCATTGAAAATGTGGTGCTGGAATATGGCAATGCAATCCGCGAACTGGCTATCGCCAATATTTTTCCCGGGGACATGCTGTGGAAGAACTTTGGTGTGACCCGCTATGGCCGCGTCGTCTTTTATGATTATGACGAAATTGAATACATGACCGATTGCAATTTCCGCAGGATTCCGCCGGCGCCTTATCCCGAAATGGAAATGGCCGGGGAGGTCTGGTATTCGGTGGCGCGCAACGATATTTTTCCGGAAGAGTTCGAGACTTTTCTGCTGACATCGCCCAGTATCCGAGAAGCTTTCTTGAAATACCATGCCGACTTGCTGGATGTCAGGTTCTGGCAGGAGACGCAGACGGCGATACGCCAGGGCGTGGTCAAGGATTTTTTCCCCTACCCTAGAACACAGCGCTTTTGCAACGTATTCGGGCCGGGCTGCGAAAATTGCGGCGACCTCTGCAAGAATTCGGTATGACGCGCCTGGTCCTGTTCAACAAGCCTTTCGGGGTGATGAGTCAATTCACCCCTGCCGATGGACATGCGACACTCAAGGACTACATCCCGCAACCGGGTGTGTATGCCGCAGGCAGGCTGGATGCGGACAGTGAGGGATTGCTGCTGCTGACCGATGACGGCGGTTTGCAGCAGCGTATCGCCAATCCGCGCTACAAGCTGGAAAAAACCTATTGGGCGCAGGTCGAAGGCAGCCCCACTGCCGCTGCCCTTGACATGCTGGCCAAGGGTGTCGATCTCGGAGACTTCAGAACCCGCCCCTGCCAGGTTCGCCTCATGCCTGAACCGGATGGCCTCTGGCCGCGCGATCCGCCGATCCGCTATCGCAAGGCGATACCTACAACCTGGCTGGAAGTCAGGCTCAGGGAAGGCAAAAATCGGCAGGTCAGGCGAATGACGGCCCGGGCAGGCTTTCCGACCCTGCGTCTGATCCGCTGGGCGGTGGGTGCATGGACTCTGGCAGGGCTGGCACCGGGTGCCTGGACAGAAATAACCGATAAATCAGCGATCAGTTGTCAACTCCGGGCATGATCGCGCGTTAAAGTCCGGGACACCCGTTATTACCAGTAGTGTCGGAAGCTAATATAAATCTTTAAAGGAACAAAAATGAGCAAACTATTGACCGCCCTGATCGTTGCCGCCTTCGCAACCACGACCGCTTTCGCCGCTGACGCCCCCAAGGCTGATGCCAAGGCCGCCCCCGCAGCTCCGGCTGCAGCCGCAGCCCCGGCACCCGCCGCTGATGCCCCCAAGGCTGACGCACCCAAGGCCAAGAAAGCCAAGAAAGCCAAGAAAGCTGAAAAGGCTGTTGAAGCCAAGTAATCGGCATCAAGAATTGAAAGGCAGGGCGACCTGCCTTTCATCCCCTTGTGGTGTGTAGGCCTTTGGCAGACCGCTTTACCAGGGATTGTTGTAATATAATTGGCTGGACCTTAGCTGATTTGGTCGTATTGATATCTAACTTATAAGGAACGTACTAATCATGAACAAACTGCTTGCTGTTTTGATCGCCGCCATGTTCGCTGCCACCACGGTTTATGCTGCTGACGAGGCCAAGAAGGACGAAAAGGCTGCCAAGGTTGAGGCCAAGAAAGACGAAAAGGCTGCCAAGGTTGAGGCCAAGAAAGACGAAAAAGCTGCTAAGGTTGAGGCCAAGAAAGACGAAAAGGCCGCCAAGGTTGAGGCCAAGGCTGAAGCCAAGAAAGAAGAAGCCAAGAAGTAATTTTGGTTTATTCATAGAAAAGGCAGGGTTTTCCCTGCCTTTTTCTTTGGCAGGTCAGGTAATTCAGATTTTGAAACCGGGAGGCAGGCATCTTGAGGCAGGGTTTGACTCGTTTCGGGTGGTCCATGATTGCGGCCCTGCTACTGGTTGCACAGTGGTCGCAGGCCCAGGGAATTCTTGAACTCAGTGCCGGGATCCACCGGATTCGTGCCGAAGTGGTGAATACCTACGAGTCCCGTGCACAAGGACTGATGAACCGGAAGAATCTTGCTGCCAATGGCGGTATGCTGTTCGTGTTTGACCAATCCGCGCAGCATTGCATGTGGATGCGCAACACCCTGATTCCCTTGTCGGTGGCCTTCCTGGACGCACAAGGGCGCATCATCAACGTCGAGGAAATGTTGCCGCAGACTGAGGACAACCATTGCGCCAGCAAACCGGCCAGGTTCGCTTTGGAGATGAATGCAGGTTGGTTCAAGAGCCGAGGATTGGGTCAGGGTGTCGCCCTGACGGGTATCGAAAGGTCTCCTCCCCCGATGTAAGTCGTTCCAAGCTGTCCGACATTCCCGCCAATCCGCTCTGGACTTGGGAAGCCCTAAGAATTGAGGGGTAAATCGGCGGATGTTGATCGCTTTGTTGCTTGTCAATCTGGCTAACATCGAAAAGTCTCCCCTATTGGAGTTTCGGTTTTATCGATGCAGCCCTTCTGGCGCCCCAAAATGCTTGATGGATGGATGTCTGTGGCTCTGACTGCGGACCGGCTGGATTTCGCCCATATCCAGCGTCGTGAAGGGAAAAAGCCGGAAGTCCAGATGCTCTATACGCAACAGCGCGCCGGCGACGATCTCGACACATTGCGTGCTCTGCGCAAGGAATTGAAGCTTGCTCAATATCGCTGTACCAACCTGCTGCGCGTGGGTGAGTATCAGTTGTTGCAGGTTGAACCGCCGGACATGCCGGCGGCCGAGATGAAAGATGCCTTGCGTTGGCGCATCAAGGACATGCTCAACTACCCGGTCGAAGCAGCAACCATTGATGTTCTCGAGATTCCCGCCGATTCAGGTGCGTTGGGACGAACCAAGCAGGCCTTCGCGGTAGCGGCAAACAATGCTCTGTTGGCACCACGCGTCGAGTTGTTCGACTCGGCAAAAGTGAAGCTTGAAGCGATCGATATTCCCGAGCTGGCGCAGCGCAATATCTCGAGTTTGTTTGAAGAAGAAAATCGCGGCTTGGCAATGCTGACTTTCGACGAATCGGGGGTCATGCTGACATTCACGTTTCGCGGTGAGCTTTATGCCTCGCGCCATACCGATATCCCGCTGGGGCAACTGGAACAGGCTGAAGGTGACCGGCGCGAGCAACTGTTCGAACGCATCGCTCTGGAAGCGCAACGTTCCCTGGACAATTTCGACCGAATGAACGGCCACATCACGGTGACTCGTTTGCTGGTCTCGTCCTTGCCCGGGGTGGACGGCTTCCTGGATTACTTGCGCGACTATCTTTCCTTGCCGGTGGTGGAACTGGATCTGGCCGACGTCCTCGATTTCCCGTCTATCCCGGAACTTTCCCAGGCCGAACGCCAGACCCAGTGCCTCAAGGTACTCGGGGCGGCGTTGCGGGATTAGAGCGGCTGCGATGAGTCAGCAGATCAACCTTCTCAACCCGATTTTCCGCAAGCCCTTCGATTGGTTGACGGCGAAACCGGTGGCGATCGCAACCTGTTTGATGCTGGTGACTCTTGGCGCTGTCGGCGCGTGGGTCACGACGCAGGCAGACAACCAGGAGCGACTTGCCAGCCAGCGTGCGGAAGCGCTCAAATCCGCACAGGAGAGGATGACGGCGATCGCGAAGTCGATCGCCGAGAGCAAACCGAACGCACAACTCGCCGGTGAACTGGCCAATCTGCAGGCATCGCTCAAGAGTCGTGAAGAGATCATAAAGGTTCTTGAGGGGGGAGCCATTGGTACCAGTATCGGCTTCGCGGAATTCTTGCGGGGATTTGCCCGCCAGACGCCCAGCGGTTTGTGGCTGACGGGGTTTACCATCGGGGCCGGTGGCGATGAAATGGAAGTTCGCGGCCGCATGCTGAATCCTGCCGCATTGCCGGAGTACATTCGACGGCTCAAAACAGAGAAAGTATTTCAGGGACGCAGCTTTGCGTCGTTAACCATCCAGCGACCCGAAGAAGTGAAGGAGCAAAAGATTGTAGCGACGCCGCCTGCCGCAAATGCCAAGCCAAGCACGTCGGTTGCCTCAGCGCCGGCTTCGCCGCCCAGCTTCGTCGATTTCGTGCTGATGCCCAGCATTGCCGAGTCGACCAAAGCGGCATCCGCCCCATCCGGAAGGACGCCGGCAGCGCCGACGAATCTGGCGGATACTCCGGGAATGATTCCGAATTTACTGAATCAGGCAGATGCTGCGGGTATGGCTCAAAATTTGTCGAACTTGGCAAAATCGGGCATCGAAAATAGCGCCCTCAAGCTTCCGGAGAAAAAGCCGTGAAGCAAAAATTGCTGGAATTGACGGCTCGCTTCGATGCGCTTGCGCGTCGCGAGCGCACGATGATTGCTGCAGCAATATTTTTCGGCGGCGGCATGCTTGGCTACAACTTGTTGGTGGAGCCGCAATTGATTCGTCAGGCCAACCAGACCAAGCGTTTCACCCAGGCGAACACAGAATTGGCAACCATTGATGCGCAAATGGTGGAGTTGAAGGCCAAGCTGAAGGATCCCGATGCTGCCAACCGTACCGCCCTGGCGCAGTCTCGCAAGGAATTGACGGTGCTGGAAGGCAAAATCCGTTCTATTGAAGGCAGCATGGTACCGCCCGACAAAATGCAGGTCTTCCTCGAATCCTTGTTGTCGAAGAATCGCAATCTGGAATTGCTGGCGCTCAAAACCCTGGACCCGACCCCGCTCATTGATCGCAGCCAGGAGAAAAAAGCCGATACCAAGACAGACCCTGTTCCTGCTGCTGTTCCCGGGACTCCTGTCAGTGGCACGCCCAGTGTTGCCTCCAGCGCTTCTCTCAGCGCTGCCCCCAGCGCTGCCCCCAGCGCTGCCCCCAGCGCTGCCCCCAACATCTACAAGCACGGCGTCGAGATAAGAATTGCAGGAAGCTACGTTGATTTGCTGACGTATCTGGCCGAGATCGAACGCTTGCCCCAACGCATCATCTGGAATCGCATCAAGTTCGCAGCCGAACAATATCCCCGCAACGAGATGACATTGACCGTATTCACGCTGAGTCTGGACAAGCAATGGCTGGTCGTTTGAAATCATCGGCGCTAGTGATGCTGGCCTTATTGGTCGGTGCCGAAAATTGCTTCGGGCAAAGCGACTCTTCGCTGCCGGATCCAATGCGTCCGCCGGTGGCGGCAGGGGATTCCATACCCGCGGCCAATGCCAACAGCGAGGAAATGCCAGCCACGCCAAACGGGCTGCAGACAATCATTCTCGGCAGGGGGCGCAAGCCGATGGCGGTGATCAATGGCATCGCCGTTGGACTTGGCGACAAGGTCGGTGAAGCCCGGCTGGTCAAGCTCAGCGAAACCCAGGCCGTGCTGCAGGGACCTGGCGGCAAGGAAACCCTGTATCTGACCCCGGGCGTTGAAAGAATAGGCTCCCTGAAGCCGAAACAAAGCGGCGATCCCAAGCATGGGGTTGTTGAGAAAACACGACGTGAGCCGACACCTTGAGTGATGACATGCATCATGACGAATGACCGTATTCTGAATTTCGCAACGCTGATCACCCTGATGCTGGTGATTCTGCTGCTGGCTGCCTGCGGTTCCACCGCTTCCCGGTCGGCCGGTCCATACGACCATGTTAACGCGGAGTTGGCACGTGCCACCAGTGAGCGGAAAGTCAGCAATGACCGGATAGATCAAGTCCTGATGCCGCCCCTGCAGATTGAAATGCCGAAGGCAGAAAATGACGCGGAGATACGTTTTGATCTTTCCGTGGTCAAGGCGCCGGCTGCACAAGTCTTCATGGCCCTGGTATCGGGAACACGCTTCAGCATGTTGTTGCCGCCAGAATTGTCCGGGAACATCACGGTTAACCTCAAGGATGTGACCATCAAGGAGGCGCTCGATACCATACGCGAACTCTACGGGTACGAATACAAGGTCCAGGGCACGCGGATTTTCATCCAGTCGAATACCTTGCAATCACGCGTCTTCCAGATCAATTATCTTTCCGGACGGCGGCAGGGGAGCAGCAACCTGAGCGTGGCATCGAGTTCAATCTCCTCCTCATCGGGCACCAACACGGGTAGTAGTGCCACGAACAATACCACCAGCAACACGACAAACAACGCCAGCAACAATCAAAACAATGCCGGCAACAATCAGGGCAATAACTCGACCGGCTCCTCCGGCGGCAGCCGCGTCAGCACGAGTTCCGATGCTGATTTCTGGCGCGACCTGACGACGGCCTTGACGGCTATCGTGGGTACCGCCGACGGCCGCAATGTGATCATCAACCCGATGTCGGGCGTAGTGGTCGTCCGCGCTTTCCCGGCCGAAATGCGCAACGTCGAGAGCTATCTGAAAGCGACCCAGCTGGTGGTCGAGCGCCAGGTGATGATCGAGGCGAAAATCATCGAGGTGACCCTGAGCAACACCGCGCAGTCCGGTATCAACTGGGCGGCCTTCAAGACGATCAACAATGCCAGCACCATGGCGGGATCCTTGGCTTTGGGTTCGAAGCTGAGCTCGAATGCCGATCTGCAGGCAGCGGGCACCCTGTTCGGCGTAGTACCTGGCGCCATCAAATCCGTGACCCCGATGGGCAATGGTTTCATCGGCCTAGCCTTCCAGACCGCGAATTTTGCTGCGGTGATCAACTTCCTCGAAACCCAGGGTGATGTTGCCGTGCTCTCCAGCCCCCGCATTGCCACCCTGAACAATCAGAAAGCCCTGCTCAAGGTTGGCACCGATGAAATGTTCATCACCAACATCAGCGGCGGTACCGCGTCCACTTCAACAGTGGCCGGGGTGGCCCCGTCACTGACCTTGCAGCCCTATTTCTCCGGCATATCGCTCGACGTGACGCCGCAGATCGACGACGAAGGCAACATCATCCTGCATGTCCATCCGGCCGTCAGCAACGTGGCGGAGAAGGTGAAAGTGGTTGATCTGGGGAACAACGGCGGCACCATGAATCTGCCCCTGGCGGCCAGCAGCATCAATGAGACTGACAGCATCGTGCGCGTACAGGACGGCAATATCGTCGCCATTGGCGGCTTGATGCGCCAATCGCAAACCAATACCCGCTCCGGGCTGCCTGGCACGGCCAATATCGGGCTTGTCGATGGCATCTTCGGCCAGCGCAGCGCCGTCATGAGCAAGAGCGAAATGGTGATCCTGATGAAGCCGACTGTCATCAACAACGACAGGGCTGTCCCGGAGGATTTGCTGCAGACTCAGAGCCGCATACAGAAACTCAACTCACGCAACTATTAGGTCGACCTCAGGAATCGCAGATTTGCCAGCCCGGAAAAAATATGTATCTCGCCCATTTCGGCCTTGTTGAACGCCCCTTCGGGATCACCCCGGATACCGAATACGCCTATTCGGCGGCGTCCCATCAGGAGGCGCTGAATACGCTGCTGATCGCTTTGAAGAGCGGCGAAGGCTTCATCAAGATCACCGGTGAGGTGGGTACTGGCAAGACCATGCTCTGCCGGCGTTTTCTCGCTACCCTTGGGCCGGAGTATTTCAGCGCCTATCTGCCCAATCCGGCACTGTCGCCGCTACCTTTGCTCCTGGCCGTGGCCGATGAACTGGGTCTCAAGCTGGATGCCAGCGAGCAGCAGTTCCAGCTCATCAAGCACATCAACCAGCGCCTTCTGGATCTGGCTGACGAGGGCAAGACCGTGGTGTTCTGCGTGGATGAGGCCCAGACGGCTCCGCTGGAAAGTCTGGAAGCCTTGCGCCTGCTGTCGAACCTCGAAACCGAAAAGCGCAAATTGCTTCACCTGGTGCTGTTTGGCCAACCCGAACTGGATGTCAAACTGTCCGATCCCTCTGTGCGCCAACTTCTGCAGCGGATCGCCTTCCACCATCGCATGCAGGGACTGCGCAATGACGAGCTGGGGCATTACCTGACCCATCGCTTGCGCGTGGCCGGATACCGCGGCAGTCCCATCTTTACCCGCCCGGCGTTGAGCCGCTTGTACCAGTATTCCAAAGGCATTCCGCGTCTGGTCAATATTCTGGCCCACAAGTCATTGCTGGCAGCCTACGGCGAGGGCAAGGTGACCGTGGGTAAAACCCATGTCGTTGAAGCCGCACGTGATACCGAGGGTGTCAAGGTCAGCGGCTGGCGCTTCTTTTCCTGAGTCTGTGCAATGAGTCTCATCAACAAAATGTTGCGCGACCTGGATGCCCGCCACGCGCCATCCGGTCAGTCCGTGCTGCCCGATGAAGTCCGCCCGTTGCCCGAGGAAGTCGTTCCGCCCCGCGTCAGCCGGCGCACATGGATCTGGGGGGGGCTGGTGCTGGCGCTGGCCGCGGCGATACAGACTTCTTCCGCATGGCTGCCCCTGCTCAATGCTTATGTTGCATTGCCTGGGCTGACCGCCACGGCACCGAAACCGGCGGCGCTGCCGGCCGCTCCGCCACCGCCAACCACTGTGGTCCTGCAGTTGCCGCCACCCGAGCAGATGCTGCCGCTGCCTGCGATGTCCGATGCAGCGCCTGCAGCAGCCAATATCCCGGCAGAGCCATCGCCGCCGGGTGCACCTGCAGCGGCTGAACCGGCGCCACGGCCGATTGCAGAATCACGCACGGGCCTCAAGATCGACAGTTCCTTGCCGGATGTGCCGCCACCCAAAGCGCCGCCATTGGTTGCTGCAGCGCCCGCTGCTGCCCAACCTGCTGCGCTACCCGCTGCACCACCACCCGCCAGACCCGCTGCCGCTGCCGCCGCGCCGAGATCGGGACGGTCCCAGGCCACAACGACGGTCGAGAAACAGCAGCGTATCGGAACCGCCCAGGAGCGGGCGGAGGCCGAGTATCGCAAAGGCATCGTGGCCTACAAGCAGGGACATGCCAGCGAGGCTGCCACGATCTTCAAGGCGGCTCTGCAGGAAGATCCGCGGCACTTGGCGGCACGCCAGACCCTGCTCAGCATGTTGGCCGAACAGAAGCAGTGGGATGAGGTGCAGACCCTGCTGAAAGAAGGGCTGGACCTGATGCCCGAGCAAATCGCCTGGGCGATGGCACTGGCGCGAATCCAGGTTGAACGCAACAAGCTGCCGGAAGCCTGGGATACTCTGCAGAAGCACATGGTTCATGCGGAAAAGAACGCGGATTACAAGGGCTTCGCCGGCGTGTTGTTGCAACGCATGCAAAAACCCCACGAGGCGACGCTCTACTATCAGGCCGCCGTCCAGATCAAGCCCAACGAAGGTCGCTGGTGGCTGGGTCTCGGTCTGGCTTATGAGGCAGATAACCGGTCAGCTGAAGCGCGCGACGCCTTCCTGCATGCCCGTGGTGCGAGCGGCCTGTCACCGGAAATGGCGGCGGTCATCGACAGGAAATTGCGTTAAGCGGCATCACCTAGGTGGATCAGTCCTTGAATGCCCGTGCCGCAACCAGATTAGTGACATGGGCGGCGCCATGCTGTTTGAGTACTTGCGCGAATTCGTTGAGCGTCGCACCGGTCGTCATGACATCGTCGATCACGATCACGTTCTTCCCTGTCAGATCCAGGTCACATTCAAAAGCGCCGCGCACATTCCGATGACGCTCCTTCCACGGCAGGCTGGTTTGCGGTGCGGTATCCACGACGCGACGATAGCCATGAGCTGACAGCGGCCAGCCGCACCGTCTTGCCAAGGGACGCGCGATCTCCAGCGCCTGGTTGAAGCCGCGCTGGCGCAAGCGCATTTCCGATAGCGGCAGCGCCAGTGCAAGATCGACCGGCGTTGGCAGGCATGTGGCGGTTTCTCGCAAAACCTCGGCGAAGAACTGCGCCACAACCAGGTGATGCCGATATTTGAGCGCCTGCACCAGATGGTCGAGGGGAAAGGCATAGCGGAAACCGCTGCGGGTCGCATCGAAGGAGGGCGGATCGGACAGGCAAGCGCCGCAGGTTTCCCCGCCAACGGCCGGCAAGCCGCACACGGGGCAGGCCGTTGCGGGAATTTTCGGTAAGTCCCTGCTGCACCCATGGCACAGCAGGCTGGTTCCGGCAAAGGCCTGGCAAAGAAAACAGTCTTGCGGTAGCAGTGCGCGAACGGCCTGCCGCGTCATTCGTCTGATCCAGGCATCCTGAAGGTCATTTCGCGGCCGAGAAATTGACAAGCATTACCCCTTCCAACATGATGCTGCCTCGAATTCTATCAAGCCATGCCGCAGCCCATGAGAGAAAGCTTTGCGAACGCTGCCGCCACCTATGACGGCGCTGCCTTCCTGGCGCGCGAAACCGGCAGGCGCATGGCCGAACGCCTCGACTATGTCAAACTCGCGCCAGCGCGCATCGCGGATATCGGCTGTGCGACCGGCGAGGGCATCCGCGAATTGCACCAGCGCTATCCGAAGGCTTTGCCTCTGGCCATCGATTCTGCGGTGCCGATGCTGTACGCTGCACGAGCGTCAACGCCGCTCATGCAGCGCCTCTTGCGGCGCAGTCCGCAACTCCTCAATGCCGATGTGAATGCCCTGCCGCTGACAGCGAATAGCCTTGGCCTGATCTGGTCGAACCTGGTGCTGCATTGGCTGGATGATCCTTTGCCCGCCTTTCGCGAAATGTTGCGCACACTCGAGGTCGGCGGTTTGTTGATGTTCGCTGCGCTCGGTCCGGACACGCTGAGGGAGGTTCGCCTGGCATTTCAGGATGCCGGCTACCCGCCAGAAGCCCTTCCCTTGCGACGGTTTCACGACATGCATGACCTTGGCGACATGCTGCTTGCAGCCGGGTTTGCCGACCCGGTGATGGATATGGAAATGATCAGGATCACTTACGCCAGCCCTCGCGATCTGCTGCGCGATCAGCGCCACCTCGGCGTGCGCGATGCGCTGTTCGGCAGCATGCCGTGGCGTGACTGGCGGCGGGTGTTTCGTTCCTATGCAAGCCAACGCGTTGATGGGCGTCTGCCGTCCAGTTTTGAAATCATTTACGGCCATGCCTGGAAGCCCGAGGCGCGGGTTGTCGGCGATGGTCGCGCCATCGTTCATTTTGCACCGAGACCCAAGTGAAACGCGCCAAGCGTTCCATGCTGAAGCCACGCAACTTTCTGGCAGTTTCGCCCATCCTGAAAAAAGGTGGTGCGCATCAGCGCACAGACAAGCGCGCCAGTCGAGCCCGGCAAAAGGCATCCGCACGACGCGATCGCGGTGGCCCGGATTATTCCTGAGCCGGTTTGAGATTTCCGGAAACAGCGCCCCGTCGTTCCGGGTCTGCCCACAACAGGCGGATGCCGAGCAGTAGGCAAAGCAATACCGAGTAGATCGCCGGCAGGCTGACATCGAGTTTCACCAGCCACCAGTAATGCACGACCGCACAGATCGCAATCACATAGATCAGCCGGTGCAGGCGCTGCCAGCGTTTGCCGCCCAGGCGTCGCACCATGGCTTGGGGGGAGGTCAGGGCGAGCGGCAGCAACAATGCGAAAGCCGACATGCCGATGGTGATGAACGGACGCTTGAGAATGTCCTTGGCGATTTCCTGCCAATCGAAAAATTTATCGAGCCAGAGGTAGGTGCTCAAATGCAGCGTTGCGTAAAAGAATGCATACAGACCCAGCATGCGCCGCAGCTGCATCAGCCAGTGCCAGCCGGTGAACTTGCGCAGCGGAGTGACGGACAGCGTGATCAACAAAAAGTTGAGCGCCCAACTCCCCAGCGAACGCGTGATGAATTCAATTGGATTGGCGCCGAGGGTGTCGTTCCAGGCGCCCCAGGCCAGGCGCAGCAACGGAATCAGGCAGCAGGCGAACAGCGCAATCTTGAGCAGGACGATGGACCGCTTGCCTGGGGTCTGCGCAATTCGCCAATCCATCAGAAATTGATTTTCAAGTCCATGCCGGCATACAGCTGCGCCACCTGGTCGGCATAGCCGTTGAAGGGCAGGGTCTTGCGTTTGAGAAACTCGCCGATGCGCCGCTCCGTGGCCTGGCTCCAGCGCGGGTGTTCGACTTCGGGATTGACGTTGGAATAAAAACCGTATTCGCGCGGATTGGCTTTCATCCAGGCAGTCTGCGGCTGTTTCTCGACAAGACGTATCTTGACCAGCGACTTGCCGCTCTTGAAGCCGTATTTCCAGGGCACCACCAGCCGCAGCGGCGCGCCGTTCTGATTTGGCAACACCTCGCCATAAAGGCCCAGAGATAAAAGGGTCAGCGGATGCATGGCCTCGTCCAGGCGCAAGCCTTCGAGATAAGGCCAGTCGATGACGGAACGGTTCACGCCGGGCATGGTCTTGGGATCGGCGGCAGAAATGAATTCGACATATTTTGCGCTGCCGAGAGGCTCGACGCTCTTGAGCAGAGTCGCCAGCGGCAGGCCCAGCCAGGGGATGACCATGCTCCAGCCCTCGACGCAGCGCAGTCGATAGATGCGTTCTTCCAGCGGTGCCAGCTTGAAGATATCGTCAATGGCGAAAGTCTTTGGTTGCTTGACCAGACCCTCGATGCTGAGGGTCCATGGCCTGGTTTTCAGTGTATGGGCGTGCAGCGCCGGATCGGCCTTGTCGGTGCCGAATTCATAGAAGTTGTTGTAGCTTGTGACATCCTTGAGGTGAGTGAGTTTCTCCGGGGTGCTCAGAGGGCTTTTGATGCCGGCCAGGGGTTTTTCGCTGGCAAATGCGGCTGACAGCGGTGACAGGGCTGTACCCAGGGCCACGCCCGCCGCTGCCCCGAGGAAGTCACGGCGACGTTCGAAAACATCGCGGGGAGTGATTTCCGAGGGCGCGATGTCAGTGGGACGCCTGGAAAAGGTTGGCAGCATGGCAGTTCCTTGAAGTTTGAACTATCGTTTGACGCCAATGATGCCAAAGAGTTGCCGGGAACACCAAAAATACGGCATTCCGCATTCAGCTGCCGCCCGGCAGCTTGAGCAGTGTTGCGCGGGAGCTTGGTGAATCAGCGCAAACCGGCGACGTAGTCGGCAACGGCCTTGATTTCCGCATCGGTCATCTTGATGGTGACCATGCGCATCATCCTGTTCGGGTCGTTGGTGCGCTCGCCGGCGCGGAATCCCTTGAGCTGCGACTCGGTATACTCGGCGAACTGCCCGGAGATGCGCGGATACTGTGCGGGCACACCGGCACCGGTGGGTCCGTGGCAACCGGCGCAAGCCGGCAAGCCTTTGCTTTGATCGCCGGCACGGAAGAGCTGCCGCCCGAACTCGATGGTTTCAGGGTTTTTCGCAATTTCACCATTGCGTTTTTGCACGGACAGGAATGCTGCGACATCGCGCATCTGATCTTCGCTGTATGCGGCGATCATGGCGTTCATGACCGGGTTGATGCGTTCCGCTGCTTTATCACCCTCGGCCTTGAAATTTTTCATTTGCTTGACCAGATAGTCGGCTTGCTGGCCCGCCAGTTTCGGATTGGTCGGGAGCGTGCTGTTGCCGTCGGCGTTGTGACAAGCGCTGCATACCGTCGAAACGATCTGCTGACCCTTGGCCGGATCGCCCGCCAGTGTGGGCGCATGGTCGGCGGCAAGGACGCTCGTTGCGGCAGCGGCGCAGGCGAGCAAGGTCATAAAGCGTTTCATTGTGATACTCCTCAAAGCTTGATATCGCACAAACCTGATATTGTATACCAACTCACCTCCAAGCTTGCCGCATAGCTCAGCAGTTCATGCCACCTTCATTATTCCGCCACGCCGTATTCGAGACTTCGGTCGCCAAGCCGATCAATTTGCCGCCGTCGTCTGCAGCAGGGCCGGAGATTGCCTTCGCCGGACGTTCCAATGCCGGCAAATCGAGCGCTCTCAACACCCTGGCGGGACACACCCGCCTGGCCTTCGTCAGCAAGACGCCGGGTCGCACCCAGTTGATCAACTTCTTTCGCTTGCCCGGCGGGGCCTGCATGGTCGATCTGCCCGGCTATGGCTATGCTGCCGTACCCCAGGAGGTCCGCAAGCAGTGGCAGGGCTTGCTCGAGCACTATCTGAAAAAGCGCGAAAACCTCATTGGTCTGGTGCTGATCATGGATGCCCGACATCCGCTGACGGATCTCGACGTCCAGATGATCGAATGGTTTTTGCCGACCGGCAATCCCATACATATCCTGCTCACCAAATCGGACAAGCTCTCGCGCCAGGAGGCCACGCGAACCTTACGGATGGTCAGCGAGAGTCTTGCAATGTACGGCGCACAGATCACGGTACAGTTGTTTTCGAGCCTGAAAAAGCTCGGTGTGGAAGAAGCGGAAACAGCGATTGGTGCCTGGCTGGGAGTGGAACCCCAGAGTGCAGAACCCCAAGTTGCCGCCAAGAAAAGAAAAGCCCCCGGCTAAAGGGGAAAGCCGGGGGCCGATTGCCTCGATCCGCAGGGGATTGATAAGGCACCCGCTAAGGGAGGGGAAGCGGGAGACGGTAAAGCACCATCTGTTTGCTGAGATGATTGTTATGTGTAAAAGTTCCAGTTGTTTTATAAATTTTTGAGTCAATCACAATGCCATGATTAGAAAAAGTGTATTTCCCGGTACCCGGATGCGGCGGATGCGCCGCGATGATTTCTCGCGCCGCCTGATGCGGGAGCATAACCTCACTGCGAACGATCTGATCTACCCGGTATTCGTTCTCGACGGCAGCCAGCGCATCGAGCCCGTTGCCTCGATGCCGGGCGTGGAGCGCATGAGTCTCGATCGTCTGCTGCCCGTGGCAGAGCGTGCACTGACTCTCGGCATTCCGGCGCTGGCCTTGTTTCCGGTAATCGATACCAAGCTCAAGACACCCGGCGCGGAAGAAGCCTGGAACCCCCAAGGCCTGGTGCCGCGGGTGGTTGCCGAGCTGAAAAAGCAGTTGCCCGAACTCGGGGTGATTTGCGATGTGGCGCTGGATCCCTATACCAGCCATGGCCAGGATGGATTGATCGATCCGGACGATCCGCGCGCCTATGTGCTCAACGACGAAACGCTGGAAGCGCTGGCGCAGCAGGCCTTGTGTCAATCGCTTGCCGGTGCGGATGTCGTCGCTCCGTCGGACATGATGGATGGTCGCATCGCCAGGATCCGAGCCGAACTCGATGCGCACCGGCAGATCTACACGCGCATCCTGGCCTATTCTGCCAAGTACGCGTCTTCCTTCTACGGGCCATTCCGTGACGCCGTGGGTTCTGCCGGCAATCTCGGCAAGGGCAACAAATACACCTACCAGATGGACCCGGCCAATACCGACGAGGCGCTGCGCGAAGTTGCGCTCGACATTGAAGAAGGCGCCGACATGGTGATGGTCAAGCCGGGCATGCCCTACCTGGATATCGTCCGTCGTGTGAAGGACGAGTTTGGCGTCCCGACCTATGCCTATCAGGTCAGCGGCGAGTACGCGATGCTCAAGGCTGCCGCCCAGAACGGCTGGCTGGATGGCGAATCGACCATGCTCGAAGCATTGCTGTCCTTCAAGCGAGCCGGAGCCGACGGCATCCTGACCTATTTCGCCATCGAAGCCGCTGTTGCACTCAAAGCCGGCTGAACGGTTGGCTGAAGGGGCTGCTCACTGAGGATTCAGGATTCTTTGCTTGGCCTGCGCTGCTGCCTTGTTCATTTCCGTCATGCGCTGGCCGAATGCATCGCGTTGTGCGGTTTCGGCCTTGGTCGCCTCGATGCTCTTGATGCAACGGCGGCGTTTGCCGCCCTTGGTGTAGATCTGGCGCATCTCTTCGATGGGGTGATGAACGCCGCAGTGATAGCAGTATGCGGTTTGAGACATATTCGTGATAACTCCGGAAAGTCGTCAAGTATGACATAAGCCGCGCTAATTCGTCGCGCCTGCTTGATGGTGTGTCTTGCCGGTCATGAATTCTTGACGCCTAACTTTACGATCAAACGTTGCGATCAAACCCTGCTGGGGAAACCTCGAATACTGTTGTTGGATAACCTGGGCGACCGTTTAGCAGCCAAATTGGTAGCCAAACTGGAGGCAGTTGGAGTTTTTGCAATTAGTGGCGTCGAGAGCCATTCAGGGCGAATTTTGACGCCTGCGCTGATACCTGCATCGACGCTGCCATACTGACTGATCAGAAACAAAGTCGCCTGGGTCAAACCCCCGCGCATTTTTTCGATGCCGTCGAGCGTGACAATAAATTTGAAAGACATGATGTACCTCCGCAAACGTTCATGTCTGACCAACAGCATCAAGCGTGCCCACTTCAGTCAGCAGGCTGGAAAGCCCCGTAAACAAAGGGATTGAAAGGGGATGGCGGGTTTCCCGCATCCTGACCGGGTAGAGCCGGCTTCTCTGAAACGGAAAATACTGCCGGTTTACGTCTGTATTCCAGGGATCAAATTGCCGTGAAATATGTCACGGCAATTACCGGATCAGTTGACTAAGGAACGCTGAGCGCAGGGAACAGGCCGCGCAATCCTGTCGCCATCATTTCCACGGCAATTGCAGCAAGAATGAAACCTCCGACACGCTCGACAAGATCGAGCGTGGACTTGCGGATTTGACGCTCGGCGCTGCAAGCAATGCGAAAAGTCAGCCAGCAGGAAAAGCCGACGATCAGGATGGGAAGGACGACATGGACCAGATCGGTGTAGCTCTGCCACGCGCTGTTCGCCATGACATAGCTGAAGGCAGCCGGACCCGCCAGCAGGGGTACGGCCAGCGGAACAATCGCCGTATCGCGGACGCCTTGGGCGTCTGTTGTTCCGGGCATGCCTTTGAAGCTGGTTTCCTTGCCCAGCACCATCGCTATGGCCAGCAGGAGGACGATGATCCCGCCGCCTACCTGCATTGCGCCGAGTGTGACGCCGAGCAGGGCGAGGAAAGGCATTCCGAGAAATGTGGCCGCCAACAGGGCGATGGTGACACTGATCGATATGGTTCGCGCAAAGCGCACCTTGCCGGCATGGTCCAGTCCTTCGACCATGGCGACGAAGATCGGGATCATCGCCACCGGCTCTACCAAGGCAAAGAGTGTGACGACTTTCTTGAGTGTAAGTGTTGCGGTGACAAGCATGAGCGGGTCAATTCAAAGTGGATTCGTTTCTGTTCAGGGTAGCACTATTTTTGCGGGAGTGTCCGGGCATTCTGCCATGGCGCCGACACCTGGCCAGAGAAGAACGCGCCAGTGAATATTCAGGATTTTCCGCCCCATGCCGTAATAGCGGTGTCGAGCATATAGCCGGAGATTGCCATGGACTTCGTCGTCACCTTCAGGGAATTCCGCTGCTTTCTTGGGAAGTTTTCCGATGCCTGTGAATTTATCAGGCGGCACTGGAACTCGCCCGAAGCAGCCGCAGAGATGGGTGTGCGGATCCTTCCGGCGAATCGATATCAACTGGACTGATCGGTTTAAGCGTTTCGCGGTTTCGCCGATTTCAATGGACAGGGCCTGTTCCATTCATTGAGCGCATCACGCCGCTCATTTGAGAGCACCCCCGAAGCTTGCATCAGTTACGGGAAAGCGACTCACCATCACGTTCATCAAACTGTCATGTGACTGAAACATATCAGGGCTATGTTGTGAGCGTCTCATTGGTGAAATCATGCGAAATACCAGACGCAGAAAACGGTGCCTTACCGACTGCAGCTTGCGCGAGTACTGCCAGTCGCCTTGTTACCGTGCTTACTATTTGTCCCACAGCACTTTTCCGCCAGAGGAAATAAGAAAGAATGCAGATGTTCGATGGTCTGTATTCTTGACGATCGGCATGCTGGCAGTAATTTTTCTGTGCGCCTATTCCGGTGTTCCAATGCTGCCCAACTGACATTCTTTGACGTTAAGGTTTAGCAAATGATCTTCTATCAGTTGTTTAGTCATAATCCGGAAATCGTCAGATGCCACGCGGGCGAGTATCTGTTCAACGAAGGTGAAGATGGCGACCGGATGTATGTGCTTGCCAGCGGGCAAGCGGAAGTTCTGCTCAATAACGAGGTCGTTGAAACTACCGGAAGTGGCGACATCGTTGGCGAATTGGCCGTGATCGAACCGGGTCCGCGTTCGGCTTCAGTGCGTGCCTGCTGCGACTGCGAATTCGTCGCAATCGACCAGAAACGCTTCGATTATCTTGTGTCGCAAACCCCGAATTTTGCGACCCATGTCATGCGAATAATGGCCCGGCGTCTGCGCAGGACGAACCGGAAAATACACTGATAACGTCTCGTTCTTCGCGCAGTCACAATACTGAAACAATGCATCCCTAGAATTTCTCCCGCAATCGCAATCCTCCCGTTTCCTCTTACTTCGCCGTGCCTTTTGTGCACGGCATTTTTTTGCGATGCCAGTAAAGCTTGGCAAACCCTTGCCAAACTCTTTCCTGCGTCAATTCACAATAAAACTGTAATCGTATTGAAACCTCACTTTTTTATCGTGTTGCAGCTTTGTTCGATCATCCCAACTTGACATGGAGTTTTGCAATGCATATGAAAACGATTTATCTGGCAGTGGCCGGCAGCCTGGTGCTGACTGGTTGTCTGAACAGCAGTGGAGATGACAGTTCGACTCCGACAGCGGCAGTTCAATTGACCGGCATTCTGTCGGATTCGGCCGTCAAAGGTGTTGCGTATTCAAGCAGCAGCGGCATCACCGGCAACACGGGCGCTACGGGTGACTTCAAATACGCCGCCGGCGACAAGGTCACCTTCAAGATCGGCACGATCACGCTGGGTTCGGTGGACATGGCCAGCCCCACCCTGAGCAGCCAGTCCGGCAACAAAGTGGTTCGCCCCAAGGATCTGGCAGGCGTGACGGATGAAACCGATGTCAAGGCCCTGGCCGTGGCCCAGGTGATCCAGACGGTTGCTTCGGCA
The DNA here is from genome assembly GCA_041674465.1 of Sterolibacterium sp. GTDB lineage: Bacteria > Pseudomonadota > Gammaproteobacteria > Burkholderiales > Rhodocyclaceae > JACRAR01. The sequence goes on along the minus strand of JBAYVV010000001.1, from coordinate 41,282 downwards.
ACACCTGCCGACACCAGCATCGACGTCAGCTTCAATGCGAGCAAGTTCGCATCGGCGACGGCCGCAACGGTCGATTCCCTGGACAAGGCCAGGACGGTATTGGCAGGTGCCGGTATGACGCCTACGTCGCTGGTCAACGTCAACCAGCATCTGCTGTCAGCTCCCGCCGAGGTGAAATCCGTCGAGTTCACGCCGACCGATGTGGCAGGACTCACCGTGGCACAGCGGGCCATCACCTACACCACCTCGAAGGTCAAGGTCACCTACAGCGACAACACCACCAAGGAGTTCCCTCTTTCCTATGTGAACCTGTTCAACAATACCGATACCGGCAAGACCGCCGACGGTTCGGCAGCCGCAGCGATCCGCGACAAGAACGGCGTCATCCTCAAGGATGTCAATGGCAAGCCCTATGTGCCGCAGACCCCCGATGCCAATTCGCTGATGGATATCGGCGGTACGCCCTATCTGGTGACGCACTTCGAGTACGAGAACAAAGACAGCGCGGGCACCGACTGGTACGGCAAGCTGCCCATGACGATGACTGTCGCCAAACTGAGCCAGAGTGCCACGGATGGCAAGTTTTCGGTTACGTCCGTCAAACCGGTGGACTTTTCCAGCACGAATGGCCTGTGGATACCCTGCGCAGGAGCCCGCTCGCCATGGAATACCCACCTTGGATCCGAGGAATACGAACCGGATGCGCGCTGCGAGGCTGAAGGGACTCTTGCCAGTTGCACAGGCATGGAATACACCACACGCATGGCTGCTTTCCGCACCTTGTATGGCATTCCAGCCGCCTCGCCCTACCAATACGGCCTGACGCCGGAAGTCACGGTTGCAAGCAGCGGCGCCAGCACGGTAACGAAATGGCACACTACTGGCCGGATCTCCCGGGAGAAAGTGCAGTTCTTTGGCGATTCCCGCACTGCCATCCAGGGCGACGATGGTACCTATACTCTGATGACCATGTTCGTGGCCGACAAGACTGCCGACCTATCCGCCGGTGCGCTTTACGCAGCTAAGTGGAACCAGGTATCTTCCGCCGGCACCGACGGCGGCAAGGCCACGCTGACTTGGATCAAGCTGGGCAAAGCCAAGCATGACGACATTAAGAAGGCCGTGGATGCCGGTGTCAAATTCAGTGACCTGTTCGATGTCGATACCTCCGGCACCACACCGGCAGGTTACAAGCGCATCAAGGCTGGCCATCAGGTGGGGATGGTGGAAGACCTCAAGCTGAAGACAGGAACTTTCGGAACCACCGGCGTGGATATCGCGACCCTGGCTGCCTTCCTGGAAACCCGCCGTTACGCCGCCTATCTTGGCGCTACCACGGAATTCGAGAAATTCGAAGGCGTCGCCTACAACGCCAAGGATGGCAAAGCTTATGCGGCGATGAGCCGGATGAGCAACGGCATGGAGGATAAATCCACCGATCCTGCCAACGACATTCGCCTGAAAAAGAACTCGTCTGGTGCGGTCTATGAATTGACATTGAAACCCAATCAGATCGACAGCAGCGGCAATGCCATCGACAGCGAATTCGTGCCGGTAGTCATGGAAGCGCTGGTGGTAGGTGAGGACATCACGAAGGATGCCGAAGGCAACTCGTCCAACCTGGAAAAAATCGCCAGTCCCGACAACCTGTGGTTCTCAGAACGTATGCGCGTTTTGTTAATCGGCGAGGATAGCAGCAATCATGTGAATAACTATCTCTGGGCCTATCACCTCGACACCAAGAAGCTGGTGCGCATCCTCTCTCTGCCCATGGGCGCCGAGTCGACCGGCCTGCAGGTGGTGGACAACATGAATGGCTTTGCCTACATCATGGCGAATTACCAGCATGCCGGCGATTTGAACGGCACTGCCAAGGCGACTTTCGACAGCATCATCGGCGGTATCAACCCCGACAAGGCTGAAGTCGGGTATCTCGCTGGTATCCCGGCAATGCGATAAGGCGAAGTACGTCGTCTTGCAGCTTCATCTGTCCGGAACCGCGGGGCGTTGCCCCGCGGTTCTTTCTCTTCGTAGCGCGCTTGCGCAAGGCCGACGCTTCTCTCGAATCGCACTAACTCAATAACTCTGCGGAGCAGCGCTGCCTGATTGGGCGGCAACGACAGCTGGGCTCCCGATATGCGTCAAAATCCCAAGATGACGCGTATGTCGCTTATTTCTTGGTCTTCGCCGGCCGCCCGGCCTTGATCACAGCGAGTCCATTAGACAATGGTGACCGTTGCGCTACTGATTCGCTCAATGTAGCAGCCCTGGGTTTCAACATCAGCAAGTGTTCTCACCGTGGCTCCCACTCCAGGCATGCAATGCACGCAACAAGGGACGTTTCTTGGCTTGATGATCCTGCATGCGGCGCAGGATGTCGTCGAGGGTGCGCATGGCTTCCTTGATGTGCGGCCCCTTGTTGAGCATGACGCACTCCGCCCGCTCGCCCATGGCAGCATCGGTGATTTCGGCACGGGACGGCAGGCCGGTCTTGGCCAGAGTTTCCAGCACCTGGGTTGCCCAGATCACCGGCATATGCGCTGCCTCGGCAGCCCAGAGAATCTCTTCCTGCACTTCCGCCAATCTTTCGTAGCCGCATTCCACAGCCAGATCGCCACGTGCAATCATGACTCCGGCCGCCTTGCCGGCCATGGCAGAGAAAAGCAGTTCGGGAAGATTTTCAAAGCCGCGGCGTGTCTCGATCTTGAGCACGATGCCGAGATCAGGCGCACCCAGTTCACGCAGGTGGGCACGTAAAGTCTCGACGTCTCGGGCTTGCTGGACAAATGACAAGCCGACCAGATCGGCCACCTTGGCCGCAACAGCCAGGTCATCGATGTCTTTTGCAGTCAGTGCCGGCAAGTCGAGCTGACTGTCCGGCAAATTGATTCCCTTGTCACCGGCAAGCTTTTCACCAATATCCCGGGCATGGGTGACCTTCACGTCCAGCCATTCGTCTTCGATGCGGCGTATGACGCCACCGATGCGGCCGTCGTCGAACCAGATGCGTTCGCCGACAGCGACCTGCCCGAAGACTTCCGGCAGGGTACACAAGACCGTCGGAACGGGTTGCGCACCGCTGCCAGCGCCGCCAAGCCGGAAGTGGTCGCCGCGTTCCAGGCGCAAAATTCCTTCCTGGCAAGGAATGTCGGCAAGACCGGTGGTGCTGCGTTTGCCGCGTACGTGGCGTCGGACGATCCGGGTTTCCGGTACCAGATAGGCGGTTTTCCTGCATTCGGCCAGCACACCGTTTTCGTCCTGATCCACGACCAACAGGCTGCGTTTGGATCCTCTGGCATCGGTAAAAACCAGTCGATCGCCGCGCTTCAGACAAGCCAGCCATGCAGGGTCAACCCCAAGGTGGGCGGTCGCTCCCGCCACGGGCAGGGTGGCTCCGGCGGCGCGCAACCCAACTTTTGCGGCATTCATGACCCTGCCGAAATCATCGCGCTGCGGGCGCAGCTTGAGCACGGCCGGACCTGGAGCCACAGGACCCGTACGCAACTTGGGTCCGCCCAGATCCATGAGTATGCGAACCGGCCGGCGCGCCGTTTTGGCGGCACGGCGCACATGTGCCGCCATGGCTTGCCACGCAACTGGGTCATCGTGCGCACAATTGATGCGGGCGATATCCATGCCTGAACTGACCAGTTGCCTGACCAAACCGTAATCTCCGGCCGCTTCTGCAGGCAGTGTCACCATAATGCGCACCGCCCTGTCCCGCGGTGCCGGTCCCAGCAGTTCGGCAGTGTGCCGCTCAAGCAGTTTGCTGCTGCTGTGGATGCCAACCGGTTCCTCTGCGCCATGCGCATGCCAGGGTTGCCCGGTCAAACGATGCAAAATTCCAAGCACCTTGTCGAGATTGGCGAGAACGTGCGATTCAGCCCGACCGAGTGAGGACACACCGATGCGTGCCAGATCTTCCTGCAAAGGGCGCCAGTCGTTGCGGCGCAGTGCAAGGTAATGGGCGAGATTGCGGGCGCTCTTGCGGTAGGCGGAATCGATGTCAACCAGCCGGGAGGCCAAAGCCAATTCGTTTTCCTGCATGGTCTCACGCAGGACCCACAATTGGTCGATGAGACTCCGGCACATCGCCTCATCCCAGGTGTTCGGTTGCTGCCGTCGTGGCTTGTTGTTACCCATGTGTTATGCGCCTGATTTTCCAATGCAGCGGATTCAATACATCTTGAAATAAAGTGCATGACGCGCTCGAACATCTCGTCAATGCAGTGTTCGGAACTTTTCCTCCGAGCAGATTACTACAGCGGTGTTTCAGTAATGTTAAAGTTGGCCGATGAATCTCGCCCTCAAATTCCGACAGCACCTGAATGCCCGTGCCTTCCTACTGGGTGACCGGCTTGATCTCAAGACTTTCAAGATTGCCGATTGCCTGGCCACCACCCCGCTGACGCTCGAGGTGGATGCGGATGGCGGCGTGGCCGTACTTTTTCGCTACGGGGTGGTGGTGTTCTTTGGCGTCAGGGCGCTGGATGAGGTGCGCTTTCTTGAGACGCTGCAACCGCTGATCACCAATCCCTACGCCAACCCGGAAATTGAGGAACTCGAAATCCACTGCGGTAAACCCAGCCTGGGTGTGCAAAGCGGCGCGGTATCGCTGGACGAGATTTCGCTGGAGAAGGTGCAGGTGATTGCTGATGCCCTGAGCAAAAACCTGGTGCTGTCGCTTTATGAAAAAAAGGTCGCGGGAGAATTCGACAAGATCGAGCCGCTGGCGCAGGAACTGGCAACTCATGGCGAGGTGAGCGCAAATTCGAAAACTTTGCTGTCCAAAATCGGTCGCATGCTGTTGATCGAGCATCGCATGGTGGGCCGTGCCGAAATCGGCGACAAGCCGGAAATACTCTGGGATTTTCCGCACCTCGGCGGACTCTATGCCAGCCTGGAAGACGAATTTGAACTCCAGGAACGCCAGGTGGCGCTGGATCGCAAACTCAACTTGATTTCAGACACGGCTCAAACCCTGGCAGATATCTGGGACAACAAAAAATTGCACCGGCTGGAATGGTATGTGATTGGCTTGATCCTGTTTGAAATCGTGATCAGTCTCACGGAAATGGCACGCCTGCATCTTTTCTGAACAGACTGTCCCTGGTGCCCGAATCTGGTTCTGGGGTGCTGGCTCATTTGGCTGCGCTGTCCGGATAGTCACAAGACTGTAATCAAGGCCGCGTAAAGTTGCTGGCAATGTTATTGCCTCAGCAACCATGAAAACCACACCCGTGCCCTATCTACGGGACTGGCTGTGCCTTACTACCTATTCCTGGGTATCAAGAAGTGAGGTTGGCGATCTTGCGCTCGCGCATCGGCACGCGATAGGAGCGTTGCAAGGCAATGAACTCTAGGACGCCCCAGAGCAGGGTACTGCCGAGCGCAAGCCCTGGGTGAATGAGAACTTTGCGAATGAGTTTAAGCATGCTGGGCTCCGGATCTCACAAGTCATCCAACAATCAGAGCGTGACCCACTTGTCGAAAATGTTTTCGAGGATGCGCTCCAGGTTGATCATTTCCATTAGAAAACTCATCTGCGCAGCTCCTGTTTGGCGGACGGCAGTCGCAACCTTAGCAAGGGCAAGTTACACTCATGTTGCAACGATCTGACTATTTATCAACTTCCGTTCCGACCGCGACAGGCCGCCATGCGCCCCTCAGACAATGGCACCGGTAAGCGGGTTACCTGAACTCGACGCGCTCGAAGAAATCATCGAGGCGGGTGCAGCCTGGCTCGAAGTGGATGTCGTCGCCCGAGTCACGCTGGGCCGGCAATGCTTTCCGGTGTATGCCATCACCCTCGGCAATCCGGATCCTGAAATCCCCGCGGTTGGATTTTTTGGCGGCTTTCACGGACTGGAGCGGATCGGGGCCGAAGTCGTGATGGGCTATCTGAACAGCCTGGTGGTGCGCTTACGCTGGGATGCCGTGCTGCATCGGCAGCTCGAAGCCGTGCGTCTGGTGTTCATGCCCCTCGTCAATCCAGGAGGCATGTGGCAAGGTACGCGTGCCAACCCCAACGGCGTCGATCTGATGCGCAATGCACCGCTCGAATCGGCTGAGGGCGTCCCCTTCCTGATTGGCGGACAACGCATCAGCAACCGCATGCCCTGGTATCGTGGCCCGCCCGGAGCGCCGATGGAAGCGGAGAGTCAGGCCGTCTGCACACTTGTCGAGGAGCAACTGTTGCTGCGCAAGTTCAGCCTGGCCGTGGATTGCCATTCGGGCTTCGGCATGCATGATCGCATCTGGTTTCCCTACGCCCATACCGCCTTGCCGATCGAGCATCTGCCGGAGGTCCATGCACTCAAGGAAATCTTCGACCAGACCTACACCAGCCACCACTACCTGTTTGAACCTCAAAGCCGCCAATACCGCGCTCATGGCGACATCTGGGATTTCCTTTACCAAGGGGTGACGACCCGGACCAGCCATGTCTTCATTCCGCTGACGCTGGAGATGGGTTCGTGGCTCTGGGTGAAGAAGAATCCGCGGCAACTGCTGTCGCGTCACGGCATCTTTAATCCCCTGATTGAGCACCGCCAGCAGCGTGTATTGCGGCGACACCTGTCCTGGCTGGACTTTCTCGGTCGTGCTGCAGCTGGCTGTGGCCGCTGGTTACCGGCCGGGATCGAACGGGAGCGTCACCGGCAGCAAGCCTTGGCATGCTGGTATCGAGGACGCAAAACATGAGCACCTGGATCTTCCTGCGCGGTCTGTCGCGCGAGAGTCGCCACTGGGGCGACTTCATCGAAAATTTCCGGCATCGTATCCCCGAGGCCGACATCATTACACTGGACCTGCCCGGCAATGGCTGTTTGAGCCACTTGCCGAGCCTGACACGTGTCGAAGCAATGGCCGCCTGGTGTCGTGCCGAATTGACGGCGCGCGCCGTTCGCCCACCGTATTACCTGCTGGGCATGTCGCTGGGCGCGATGGTGGCGATCGCTTGGGCAAGCGGCAGTGCGGATGAAATCGGGGGTTGCATCCTGATCAATACCAGCCTGCGTCCGTTCAATCCGTTTTATCAGCGTCTGCGACCACGCAATTACGCATCTCTGCTCAAGCTTGCGCTGTTTGGCGGCAGCGACGAGACCCGGGAAAAAACCATCCTGCGCCTCACCAGCAATCGCAGCGGCGATAACGCCAGGCTTCTCGCCCGATGGGCGGACTGGCGCAGGGAGCAAACAGTGTCCCGTTTCAATGCCTTGCGGCAATTGCTGGCGGCGGCGCGTTACCGCGCTCCCGCCAAGCAGCTAAAGCCTCCTCTGCTGATTCTTGCCAGCGTGGAAGACAAATTGGTCAATCCGATCTGCTCATGGCAGCTTGCAGTTCGCTGGGATGCCAGCTATGCCGAACACCTGCGCGCCGGGCACGATATTCCGCTCGACGACGGCGCCTGGGTAGCGCATCAAGTCGAGATCTGGCTGCGAGATAAACAAGCGGTTTAAGGTCAGCGTAATAAATATGCAACCTAACCCTCATAGCATGCAAACTGAAAAACAGTCATCTGAACTTCCCGAACGCTCACCGCATTTTTCGACAGCAGAACTGTGGATAAATCGACCATCGCGATAGCCCGTGCCACACCCAAGTGCGATGTTTGCACTGCAGAAGCTGGCTCGATCCTGCACGGTCACGAACTGCAAGCGCGTTATCAACCGATAGCCGACTTGTCGCGCTTGGGAATTCTCGGTTACCTCACCCGAATACGCATGATCTCGGCCTCGATTCGCTGTGCCTCGAACCTGCTCGGCAATGTCTGTGTGCAGCTGGGCATCTTGCGCCAGATGACCCGAGCCTCCCTGAAAACCGCAATCGATGGCTTTGCAGCTCAAAGCGACAGCAACTTGTTGTTCTACAGCCTGCCGCAGGGCGCTATCCGGGAAGTCGGTGTTTCATTGGCAAGCATCTTCGCAGAGGAATTGAAGGCCGGCAATTTTCCGTGCGCTTCGCTGGTGGTAGTGTTTCCCAGCAGCGTCGGCTTCGATGCGCTGGAATTCAGCGCTGCCATCCAGGTTGCCGCACAACTACAGCGTCAAGGCATGCTGATCGCATCGAGCGACTTCGGCTGTTTTCGGTCTCGAAACTTGCTCTGGAACGAGATCCAGCCGGATTTTCTGATTCTTGACGAGCACTTGTTTGACGGTATCGATCGGCATGCGGTCAATCAAAGCATGCTGGCAGAGCAGCTGGAGCAAGCGCAGGGCATGGGAAGACGTGTCATAGCCACCGGCATCATTACGCCAGGGGACTTCCAAACCCTGAAGAAACTCAATATCCATTACGCCGCAGGCGATTTCTTCGGGCGTTATAACCAGACTCCGACGCGCACCTTGTCTGCCGCTGCGCATAAAGCCATGACTGTGCAATACGGTACGCGTCACATTGCGGACAACAGGACCGGCGGGATCCTGGAGAAATTGCTGGCCAAGCCACCCTCGGTAACGCCCGAGACCAAGGCTGAAGATGTCTTTGTGCTGTTTGAACACAATGCCGCTTTGCGTGCCATTGCCGTGGTCGAGCATGGCGTGCCGCGCGGTCTGATTGCCCGCTACGAAATGGTGGACAACATGTCACGCCCGTTTCGCCATGAATTGTACGGACGCAAGCCTTGCACCCGCTTCATGGATCCGCAACCCCTGATTCTGGACATCAAGCTGCCGCTGGAGGAAATTTCCGAAACCGTGGTGAATGCCAACCCCCGGCATCTGATCAGCGGTTTCATCATTACCAACGATGACGCCTATGTCGGCATGGGTTCGGTGCAGGATCTGGTGCGCGAAATCACCATGATGCAGATGGATGCAGCCAAATATTCGAATCCCTTGACACTGCTGCCTGGCAATGTGCCGATCAACCAGCACATCGACAACCTGCTTGCCAATCGCGAAACCTGCTTCATCTGCTATTGCGATCTGGATCATTTCAAGCCCTTCAACGATGTCTATGGCTATGCCAAGGGAGATGAGGTAATCCAGCTGACCGGCAGAATCCTCAGCGATGTTTGCGACGCCGAACGGGATTTCATCGGTCACATCGGCGGTGACGATTTCGTGCTGATTTTGCGCAGCAGCGATTGCGAGGAGCGCTGCTGCCGTGCACTCGAACATTTCGGCAAGGAAATCCTGAGATTTTTCAACGCCGATGACATCGAGCGTGGCGGCTATGTCACTGAGAATCGCAAGGGCCAGATGGAGTTTCAGGAAATAATTACCCTGTCGATCGGCGCATTCAAAGCCCAGCCCGAGCTTTTCCAGAACCATCTCCAGGTATCGGTAATCGCCGCCGAGGTGAAGAAGAAAGCCAAAGCCATCAAGGGCAACAGTTTTTATATCAACCAGCGCGATTATTCAATCGTGGGGGCCGCATGACATTCTCCTTGCCGCCGCATGTTGTTGCCTTGCTGACCCCGGAGTTGCACGGTGACGCCATGGAGCTCCCCGGCATTTCCGCTCAGAAGATCGCTCAGACGGTGAAAAAATTATCCGGGCAGGAATTGGCGACGCAGCAGACGCGAATTTTTTCCACCTTGTTCGAAAGCAGCAACGAGGGCATCGTCATCACCGATGCAAGTGGACGGATATTGCTGGTCAACCCGGCGTTCACCACCATCACCGGCTACGACCTTGGGGACGTTGCCGGCGAGAATCCGCGCCTGCTCAAGTCTGGCCGCCACAATGACGAGTTCTATCGAAACATGTGGCAGCAATTGAAAAACCTGGATTACTGGGAAGGTGAAATCTGGAATCGGCGCAAAAGCGGAGAGATCTACCCTGAATGGTTGAGGATTTCCGCGGTCGGCGATCACGACGGTGTCGTTACCCACTATCTGTCCATTTTTTCCGATATCACCGAAAGCAAGATGGCACAGCGGCGTATCGAGTTCCTCGCCCACCACGATGCGCTGACGGAGTTGCCCAACCGGCTTTCTGCCAATCAGCAATTGAAACTGGCAATCAGCAATGCGGAGCAATCCAGAACCAGGGTGGCATTGCTGTTTCTTGACATGGATCATTTCAAGTCGGTCAATGAATCGAAAGGCCATGTCTTCGGTGATACCGTCCTGAAAATTGTCACAACGAGAATCCAGAGTTGCGTGCGCGAAACGGATACCGTCAGTCGACACGGCGGCGATGAATTCATCGTGATACTTTCCGACCTGCGCGAGAAGGATGCGATCACCAGGATCGCCGAAATGATGCTGCGCAGAGCCGAAGAACCCTTCACACTGGAAGGCCATGAACTTTCGCTGACCATGTCGATTGGCATTGCGGTCTATCCCGATGACGGCGGAGATTTCGAGACCCTGCTCAGCAATGCCGATGCGGCGATGTACCAGGCCAAAGAAGTAGGGCGCAATACCTATCAGTTCTTCGACAACTCCATGACCACCGATCACAGCGAACAGCTGCAGATCCGCAACGGCTTGCGCAAAGCGCTCGAACGTGGAGAGTTCGTGCTGCATTACCAGCCGCAAATTCTGCTCGACAGCGGTGCGGTTATTGGCGCAGAGGCGCTGATCAGATGGAATCACCCTGAGCTGGGCCTGGTGCCGCCCGGACGCTTCATTCCTGTCGCTGAAGACAGCGGGTTGATCGTTCCGATTGGTGAATGGGTATTGCATGAAGCCTGCCGCCAGGCAAAAGCGTGGCAGAGGGCGGGGTTGCCCGAACTGGTCATCGCCGTCAATCTCTCGGCGGTTCAGTTCAAGCGTGGCAATCTCTACCAATCGGTAACCAATGCGCTTTGCGCATCCGGTCTGGCCCCGACTTTCCTGGAACTCGAATTGACGGAGTCGATTCTGATCCGCGATACGAAGAACGTCCTGGCCACCGTCCGCCAGCTAAAATTGCTCGGCATCAATCTTTCCATCGACGATTTCGGCACAGGCTACTCCAGTCTTGCCTATCTCAAGCGCTTCAAGGTCGACAAGCTCAAGATCGATCAGTCCTTTGTGCGCGACCTTGCCAGCGATCCTGACGATGCGGCCATCGTGCGCGCCATCATTCAAATGGCCAAAAGCCTGAATTTGAGAACCGTGGCCGAAGGCGTGGAAAATGGGCATATCGCCAATCAGTTGCAGATTTTCCGTTGCGATGAAGCGCAGGGTTACCATTTTTCCCGTCCCATGCCGGCAGAAGCGTTGGCCAACTTTCTCGTCGCCCCGCGCAACGGCCGGCTGGAGCACCCGCCAAGGATCACAGCGGAAGTGTTGTCCTGATCAGTCTGCGTGCAGTGGGCACGCAGGACACTCGAAAGTCACCTGGATTTTTGCAAACGCGTTTCTGAGGGACTGGCAGTTCATGGCAACTTTATTCTCGCCAGGTTACTGTGCCATGACAGATTTATGTCAGCAGGCACTTTGTCATAGCGTCGAAACAAATCTGTAATCAACGCGTCACTGCGACTCGCCAGAATTCAGCCCCAGCGATACGAACCGGAGGAAGCGATGCGCACCACGCCAAATTCAAATCATCAGGCTGCGACCAGCGCTGCCTGAGCCATGCACGTACTGAAGTTTTCCGACGTTTATTTTCCTCGCATCAACGGCGTATCGACCTCGATCCTGACCTTCCGCCATGCTCTGGCGGAGCTTGGCGTGCGTGTGACCGTGGTCGCACCCCAGTATCTGGACGATGCGCCCGCCGACGACGTGATCCGCGTCGCAGCCCGGCGGGTGCCGCTCGATCCCGAAGACCGGCTGATGCGCCGCTGCGCCTTGCGCCAGCTGCCCGACCGGCTGCGGGGGCTCGATTTGAACCTGGTGCATGTACAGACGCCTTTTGCCGCCCATTACACGGGGGTCAAAGTCGCGCGCGCCCTTGGTGTGCCTTGCATCGCCACTTACCACACTCATTTTGAAGAGTATCTGTTTCACTACATTCCCTTCCTGCCGCGCTCATCGCTGCGGGCGCTGGCACGTCGCGTCGCGCGCGGCCAGTGCGCTGCCCTCGATGCCGTCGTGGTGCCGTCGCAGGCCATGGCCGAAACGCTGCGCGATTACGGTGTCACGCGCCCCCTGCACGTCATCCCGACCGGGCTTGGCGAGAGTGAATTCGTGCGCGGCGATGGACAGAGTTTTCGTGCTGCCCACAACATCGGCAGAGAGCGCAAGCTGGCCCTGTATGTCGGCCGTGTCGCCTTTGAAAAGAATATCGGTTTCCTGCTCGAGGTCGCTCAGCTGGCGCGACGCCAGCGTCCCGACCTGTTGCTGCTGATCGCCGGCGACGGTCCGGCACTGCCGACGCTGCGGCGCAAGTCGGAGCAGATGGGGCTAAGCGAACATGTGCGCTTTGTCGGCTATCTGGCGCGTGACACCGGACTCAAGGATTGTTATGCATCCGCCGACCTGTTCGTCTTCGCTTCGCACACCGAAACCCAGGGTCTGGTGCTGCTCGAAGCCATGGCCGCCGGTTTGCCGGTACTCGCGATTCCAGCACTTGGCGCTGCCGGGATCGTCTCGCCGCAACGCGGTGCCGTGCCGGGCTCACACGAGGTGCCGGCCTTCACCGAACAACTGGTGCAGCTTCTCGATCAGCCGCAGCGCCTGGCGCAACTCGGCCAGGACGCCGTGGCGTTTGCGCGCGAGTGGGACGCGGCCAGCCAGGCCATCAAGCTGGCTGAACTGTATCGCGCACTGATCGAGCAGCATCCGGGACAAATGACATGAATAGTCGCGAAAAAAATGAGCTTGAGACAAATGAGCTTGAGACAAATGGTCTTGAAACACTAGGCGAAGAAAGCCCGTACAAGGGGCAGACCGGTTTGCGCCGGGTCTGGAACGCCTTTCAATATTCGCTGGCCGGCTTGCGCGCTGCTTTCAAGCACGAGGATGCCTTCCGCCAGGAGGCCTTGCTGGCCACATTGCTGATACCGGTGGCACTGTTCTGTCCCATTCCCGCCAGCCACAAGGCGCTGATGATTGCCAGCGTGCTGCTGGTGCTGATCATCGAACTGCTCAACTCGGCGATTGAAGCTGCCGTGGATCGCGTTTCGTTGGATAGGCACCGTCTTGCCAAGCGAGCCAAGGACATTGGCAGCGCCGCCGTGTTTGTGGCGCTGCTGAATGTCATCACGACCTGGAGTCTGGTGCTGTTTGGCTAAGATCGCGCTGGTCACTGAAACCTATCCGCCCGAGGTCAACGGCGTCGCCATGACGCTCCATCGTTTGGTCGAAGGTGTGCTGCAGCGCGGACATTCGGTGCAACTGGTCCGTCCCAGGCAATACCCCGGCGACATGGCGGTGGTGCATCCGGGCTACAGCGAGATCCTGGTTCCCGGCTTGCCGATTCCGGGATATGACCAGATGCGTTTCGGCCTGCCCGCGCGACGCAGCTTGCGGCAGGCATGGTCCGGTCAGAGACCCGACATTGTCCATGTCGCCACCGAGGGTCCGCTCGGCTGGTCGGCGGTTACAGCGGCGCGCGAACTCGGCCTGCCGATCAGTTCGGGATTTCATACCAACTTCGATGCCTACAGCCGTCACTATCGACTGGGTTGGTTGAAAGGCCCGATCGGCCGCTATCTCAGATATCTGCATAATCGCACCGACGTTACTTTGGTGCCGACTTCCGCCCTTCAAGAGCAACTCCGCCGCCAGGGCTATCGCAATGTCGCAGTGGTTTCACGCGGTGTCGATACCCGGTTATTCAACCCGGCACGACGTTCCGCCGAGTTGCGCAGCCGTTGGGGCGCAAGTCCGGATGACCTGGTGGTTTGCTATGTCGGCAGGCTGGCGGCAGAGAAGAACCTGGATCTGGTGTTGCAGGCGGTTGCGGCTATTCACAAGGCTCGCGCGAAGGCACGGATGGTTTTCGTCGGCGAGGGACCGCAACTCAAGGCGCTCGTCAGGCAATATCCGCAGTACTGCTTTGCCGGTCTGCGGCGCGGGGCCGACCTCGCCGAGCATTATGCGTCGGCGGATCTGTTCCTGTTTCCGAGTCTCACTGAAACCTTCGGCAATGTCACCGCCGAGGCACTTGCCAGCGGATTGGCTGTGGTCGCTTACAACTGTGCGGGTGCGGCGGATCTGATCGAAAACGGCAGGAATGGGCTTCTAGCGGCACCCGGTCATAGTCGCGGCTTCATTGATGCCGCCGTTGCGCTTGCTAGCGACGACAGGCAACGAACACAGATCAGGCATCGGGCTGCGCCATCGGTCGCCCAACTGGACTGGGAAAGCATTCACGATAGGTTCATCGCGGCGCTTATCCGGTGCATCGATGGAAACGAAGGCGGTTCTGCTTCGCCGCAAGCGTTGGGCAGTGCGGTTGGTCACTGCGCCGAATCGGGCGAACCGCTCAAATAACACCCAGGGCAGATTCGGATCGATTGTCTGGTGCAAGTGGTGTTCGGGTCTGAGTAACGTTCTCCGCTGTGCTTGAGATTCCCGCCGCACCGTCCGGGAAGAGGGTGCGGCGGATCAGCATCTGGCTGGTCATGGCCAGCATGCGCCGGTCCATGCCATCCACCGGCAGGGGCTCCAGGTGGATCAGGTGGGCACGCAACGAAGGTGCGGCGGCAATCGTCCACATCGATTCGAGCAGTGAAGTAGCCCCGCAATAGGCAGCCGCCTTGGTTTTCCCGCCCCGCCGGGTGGTATAGCGCAAGGCCAGCGGCTGGACCGGTGTGCCGGCACGCAATGCGCCTTCCAGCAGCGCGCCACGAAAGGGCAGCACGCATTCGCCGTGAGATGTCGTGCCTTCCGGAAAGATGGCGACCGTGGTACCCGAACTCAATACCGCCACGATCCGCTGACTCACGCTGTGTGCGGAGCGATGGCAGCCGCGCTCCAGATAAATGGTTTCGGTATGGCGCGACAGGGTTCCGATCAGCGGCCAGGCGAGGATGTCGTCCTTGCTGACGAAAACCGCTGGCTCGACGGCGTTGATGACAAATATGTCAAGCCAGGAGATGTGGTTGGAGACCAGCAGCCGTGCGCCGCCAGCCACATTGCCAGTGTTGTCCAGTTGCACGCCGAACAACACCAATAGATCTCGCGACCAGCGCTGCTTGATGCGTCGGCGCTGGGCAAGGCCCAGCATGGGATAGAAAGTGCCTGCCAGAAACAGACCATAGGCCAGATGCAGAGCGACACGCAATAGACGCCACGAGGCTCGAATGGCTAACAGCATGGCAATGACTCCCCGCTTCATCAAAATGGCTTGGTCGCAATGTAGCGGATCTATGTTGCGGAATTGTTGCGACTCGGAACAGCCTCTTAAAGTTTCACGATACTGAAACAGCGGCGCAATCTGGCTGAAATCTGTGCCTGTGAGAATGGCTTTGCCAATCAACTCTCAGGAGCCCTACACATGCTGCAGACACTCCCCGGCGCAAGTACAGAAACAAGTGCGGAAAGAAGCAAAAAGCATGACTTCACTGTCCGTTTTGCTGCTAGAGAAAGCGAAGTGCGCGAAGCGAAGAAACTGCGCTACCGCATTTTTGCCGAGGAATTTGGCGCCCGCCTGAATACGCGTGAGCCCGGCATCGATCACGATCACTTCGATCCCTATTGCGAACATCTGATCGTCCGCGACGAAGCCCAGGGACGCATCGTCGGCACTTATCGGGTACTCTCGCCGTCGGCGGCAAAGTCTATCGGCAGCTATTATTCCGAGGGTGAGTTCTTTCTCAACCGTCTCGAACATCTGCGCGACCAGACAGTCGAAGTCGGCCGCTCCTGCATCGATCGGGATTATCGCAACGGCGCCGTGATCGCCATGCTCTGGGCCAAATTGGCCGAGTACATGAACGCGAACAATTACGGCTATCTGATCGGCTGCGCCTCAATCGGCATGGCCGATGGCGGGCACAATGCGGCCAATCTCTACACCCAGCTTTCGGACAAGCACCTCGCGCCGATCGAATATCAGGCCACGCCGCGCGTTCCATTGCCCTATCAGCATCTGGCGAACGGCGCACCGGCCGAAGTGCCGCCGTTGATCAAGGGTTATCTGCGCGTCGGTGCCTGGGTTTGCGGCGAACCCGCCTGGGATCCGGATTTCAATTCGGCCGACCTGTTGCTGCTGCTGCCCATGGCCAATATCAGTGCGCGCTATCGCAAGCATTTTGTCGATCGGCAGTAATGACGTCCTATTTACTTCTGCCGAATATCCGCTTGAAGGCGGCGGCTTGAACGCGCCCGACACTTCGCTAAACCGACCGACACGTTTCCGCTCCATTTTTCTCTCCGACATACACCTGGGCTCGCGCGCTTGCCAGGCTGAAGCACTGCTCGATTTCCTGCGCACCCATGAAGCCGAGCATTTGTTTCTGATCGGCGACATCATCGATTTCTGGTCCATGAGCCGCGGCATCCATTGGACCCGGGCGCAAAACACGGTGGTGCAAAAGATCCTGCGCCGTGCCCGGCATGGCGAAAAGGTCATCCTGATTCCGGGAAATCACGACGAAGCCCTGCGTGAATATGACCGCACCTCGTTCGGCGACATCCTGGTTACCAGCGAGCACATCCACAAAACCGCCGATGGCAGGCGCTTCCTGCTGATCCATGGCGATGAGTTCGATCAGGTCACCCGTCACCACCGCTGGGTCGCCATCCTCGGTGACATGAGCTACAACGCGCTGGTTCGCATCAACGCCTGGATTTCGCTGGCGCGCCGGACGTTGCGGATTCCCGGCTACTGGTCGCTGGCCGGTTTCGCCAAGCGCAAGGTCAAACGCGCCTTGAGCTTCATCTGCGACTTCGAGGAATCAGTGATCCGCTCGGTGCGCGAACGCAAACTGAATGGCGTGATCTGCGGTCACATCCATAGTGCCGCGATCAAGGAGATCGATGGGCTTACCTACATCAATTGCGGTGACTGGGTGGATAGCTGCACCGCGATCGTCGAACACTTTGATGGCCACCTCGAATTGCTCGACGGACAATCGCGGGCAGCGTCCGGATTGCCTGAACAGTATGTGGGCAAAACGGTCCCGGTCCATGTCGCTGAGGTCAGCGCGGGGTGAAACCGTGACTGCCATCGAACTGTAATATTTTTTCCTGAATCCATTCGGTGCTTTGCTAGAAGTCCTGTCACAAAGTTGTCACATTCGCCGCCTACAATCATCCCGCTTATTCCTATTTACGGAGATCATTATGTTGACTCGTATTAAAAAACTGACCCTGCCGCTGCTGGCGGCTTGTTTGACATCGGCAGCCATTCCCGCTCTGGCCGCGGAAATTACCGGAGCAGGCGCCACCTTTCCGGCGCCGATTTACGGTAAATGGGCCGAGGCCTACCACAAGGCCACCGGCAACAAGATCAATTACCAGTCGATCGGTTCCGGTGGCGGGATCAAGCAGATCACTGCCAAGACCGTAGACTTCGGCGCTTCCGACATGCCGCTCAAGGCAGAGGCTCTGGAAAAGGACGGCTTGGCGCAGTTTCCCGCTGTAATCGGCGGCGTTGTCCCCGTGGTCAATGTCGTTGGTATCAATCCGGGTGACATGCGATTTACCCCGGCGGTTCTGGCCGATATTTACCTCGGCAAGATCGCCAAATGGAACGACAAGGCTATCGCCGACCTGAATCCCAAGCTGAATCTGCCCGATCAGGCGATTGCTGTGGTGCGCCGCGCCGACGGCTCCGGCACCACGTTCATTTTCTCCAACTATTTGTCCAAAGTCAGCCCGGAATGGAAACAGAAAGTCGGTGAGGGTACCGCCGTGCAGTGGCCGGTGGGTCTGGGCGGCAAGGGCAATGAGGGTGTGTCGGCTTTTGTTCAGCGCATCCCGGGCGCCATCGGTTATGTCGAGTACGCTTATGCCAAGCAGAACAAAATGTCCTATACCCTGCTGCAAAATGCTGCCGGCAACTTCGTTGCACCGGACGATACGACGTTCAAGGCTGCCGCAGTCGGTGCAGACTGGACCAAATCCAACTTTGGCGAGATCCTCACCAACATGGCCGGCAAGGATAGCTGGCCGATCACCGGCGCCACCTTCGTCCTGATGCAGAAGGTGCAGGACAAGCCGGCACAGGGCGCTGAAGCTCTCAAGTTCTTCGATTGGGCCTACAAGAATGGCGCCAAGTTGGCCGAGGACCTCGACTACGTGCCGTTGCCCGACAGCCTGGTCAAGCTGGTCACTGCTTCCTGGGGCAATATCAAGGATGCTGCCGGCAAACCTGTCTGGGCCGGCAAGTAATCCACGACGGCAAGCAAGCTATACTTCGGCAGCGTTTCCCGGCGCTGCCGGTTTTCATCAAATAGTTCACGATCAGCAACGGAAAATTACGGATTTCATCCATGACTGCAGCAATGGTGCCCAAGCGTAAGGCAAGTTTTGGCGATCTGGTGTTCTTCAACCTGACGCGGTTTTTCGCGCTGTTCACCTTGTTGATCCTGGGCGCGATTGTCGCTTCGCTGATTTATGGCGCCTGGCCGACGTTACAGCGCTTTGGCATCGGTTTCATCTGGACAGGCGATTGGAACCCGCCGATGGAACGGTTCGGGGCGTTGATACCGATCTACGGGACACTCGCGACTTCCCTGGTGGCGCTGGTCATTTCCGTTCCGGTCAGTTTCGGGATTGCCATTTTCCTCACCGAACTGGCGCCCACCTGGTTGAGGCGTCCGCTCGGCATCGCCATTGAATTGCTTGCGGGTATACCCAGCATCGTTTACGGCATGTGGGGCCTGCTGGTGTTTGCGCCGATCTTTTCCACACACGTGCAGCCGCTGATGGCGGCTACACTGGGTAAACTGCCGATCATCGGCGGGCTGTTTTCCGGCGCCGCCCTGGGCATCGGCATCCTCAGCGCCGGCATCGTGCTGGCGATCATGACGATCCCTTTCATCGCCTCGGTGATGCGCGACGTTTTTGAGGTCACACCGGCCATGCTCAAGGAGTCGGCCTACGGTGTCGGCGCCACGACCTGGGAAGTGGTCTGGAACGTGGTACTGCCTTACACCAAGGTTGGCGTCATCGGCGGCATCATGCTCGGCCTGGGGCGTGCGCTGGGCGAGACCATGGCGGTGACTTTCCTGATCGGCAACATGAACGTGTTCGGCGGATTTTCCCTGTTCCTGCCCGGCAACAGCATTGCCTCGGCCCTGGCCAACGAATTCGCCGAGGCAGAATCGCCGATCTATACCTCTTCCCTGATCGAACTCGGGCTGATCCTGTTCTTCATTACCTTTATTGTCCTGTCCCTGTCCAAGCTGCTCCTGCTGCGGCTCTCCCGGCAGGAAGGCAACAAGACCTGATCGGTACAAGATGAATCTGCGACAACAGCGCAAACTGATTAATCGCATGGCCCTGTCGCTGGCCATGCTCGCCATGGCATTCGGCTTGTTCTGGCTGTTCTGGATTCTGCTGACGACCATCGACCTGGGTTTTGCCAGTCTTTCAGTAAAACTGTTTACACAAATGACCCCGGCGCCCGGCTCCGAAGGCGGTCTGCTGAATGCCATCGTTGGCAGCCTGCTGCTGGTTTCACTGGGAACGCTGCTGGGAACGCCAATCGGCATCATGGCCGGCATCTATCTGGCGGAATATGGGCGACATAGCTGGCTGGGACATCTTGTCTCCTTCATCAATGACATCATGCTCTCGGCGCCTTCCATCATTATCGGTTTGTTTGTCTATGCCATCTATGTGGCCCAGGTCGGCCATTTTTCCGGATATTCCGGTGTGGTTGCGATTGCCATACTGGTCATCCCGGTCGTCGTCAGTGCCACTGCAAACATGCTGAAACTGGTGCCCGACAGCCTGCGCGAGGCCGTATTCGCGCTCGGTGCGCCAAAGTGGATCGTGATCAGCAGGATCACCGTGCGTGCCTCGCTGGCCGGCATTCTCACCGGCGTATTGCTGGCTGTGGCACGGGTTTCCGGCGAGACGGCGCCGCTGCTGTTCACCGCGTTGTCGAATCAATTCTGGACGCTGGACATGAATCAACCGATCGCCAACCTGCCAGTGACGATCTTCAAGTTCGCCATGAGTCCCTATAAAGATTGGCAGGAACTTGCCTGGGGTGGGGTATTCCTGATCACTCTCGGCGTGCTCAGCCTCAACATTTTGGCGCGCATCCTCTTCCGCCAGAAGCACAGGAGTTAACATGAGTCTGCAAGAATCCGCGCCCTTGTCGATCGCCGTTGGCTACAACAAAAATGGCGACCATCCTCCGGTGGAATTGAATACCCAGATCGCCTTCAGGAATTTCAATTTTCATTACGGCAAGTTTCATGCGTTGAAGAACATCAATCTGGATATCTACCACTCCCACGTCACCGCTTTCATCGGACCGTCGGGTTGCGGTAAATCGACACTGCTGCGCGCCATCAACCGCATTTACGACCTCTACCCGGATCAACGCGCCGATGGCGAGTTGCTGCTCGATGGCAAGAACGTTCTCGACAAGGGCATCGACATCAATCATCTGCGCGCCCGGGTCGGCATGGTGTTTCAGAAACCGACGCCCTTCCCGATGGCCATCTACGACAACATTGCCTTCGGCGTGAATTTGCAGGAACGTCTGTCGCGCACTGAGATGGACGACCGGGTGGAATGGGCGTTGCGCAAGGCAGCACTGTGGGATGAGGTCAAGGGTATCCTCAAGCAGAGCGGCATGAGCCTCTCGGGCGGACAACAGCAGCGTCTGTGCATCGCCCGCGGCATCGCGGTCAAACCGGAAGTGCTGCTGCTGGACGAGCCGACATCGGCGCTGGATCCGATCTCGACCATGCGCATCGAGGAACTCATCAGCGAACTGAAGCAGGACTTCACCATCGTTATCGTCACGCACAACATGCAGCAGGCTGCCCGCATTTCCGACTACACCGCCTACATGTACCTCGGCGAAATGATCGAATACGGTGTGACCGACCAGATTTTCATCAAGCCGCAGAAGAAAGCGACAGAAGACTACATCACCGGTCGATTCGGCTGATGCAGCAGACAAGGAGACAACATGACGTCCAATGACCATTCATTCAAGCGCTACGATCAGGAACTGGAGGAAATCCGCACTCGCGTCCTGCAGATGGGCGGTTTGGTCGAGTTGCAGATTCACGATGCGATCAAGGCGCTCAGCGAATTCGATCTGGTTGAAATGGAACGGGTCGACAAGAACGACCATCGCGTCAATGCCGATGAAGTCGAAATCGATCAGGCTTGCGCCTTGATCATCGCCCGTCGCCAACCCACCGCCATCGATCTGCGCATGCTGATGGGCATCAGCAAGATCGTAACCGATCTGGAACGAAGCGGCGACAAGGCGGCGCTGATCGCCCGCAAAGCCAAGGTCATCCTGGCCGAGGGCAAAATGCGCATCCCCTGCATCGCGGACATTCGCGAGATCGGCGAGATGGCGGTCGGCTTGCTGCGCACCGCACTCAACGCCTTCGCCCGCCAGGACGCCGTCTCGGCGGCCGCCATTGTTCGCGAAGATCTGGAGATCGACCGAAAATTTCAGGCCATCACGCGGCAGCTGATCACTTTCATCATGGAGGATCCGCGCATGATTTCGATTTCCTTCGAAGTCATGTTCATTGCCAAGGCAGTGGAGCGCATCGGGGATCACGCCAAGAACATTGCGGAACAAATCATATACATCACCCGGGGCACCGACGTTCGTCACGTGTCATTTGACCAGCTTGAGCGCGAAGCTCAGGGAACGGACGGACAGGAATGAGCGGTCTCCGGACGCGAGCGCTGACCGCCAGCGTCGGCGTCTAGACAGGAAGTCATTCCATGGCTGCGAACATCCTGGTAGTAGAAGACGAGCCGGCCATCCAGACGCTGATTGCGGCCAACCTGAAACGGGCGGGTCACAATGTATTGATGGCGGTCGATGCGGAAAGCGCACTGAAGCAAGTCAATCAGGTGCTGCCGGATCTGATCCTGCTCGACTGGATGCTGCCCGGCATGAGCGGCATCGACCTGGCCAGGAAACTGCGTGGCGAACAGCGGACCAAAGAAATACCGATCATCATGCTGACCGCGCGCAGCGATGAAAACGACAAGGTGCTGGGACTGGAAACGGGTGCGGACGACTACATCACCAAACCTTTCTCGCCACGCGAACTGCTTGCCCGCACCAAGGCCGTGCTGCGCCGGCGGGCGCCACAGATCACCGAGGATCTGGTCGAGATCGGCGACTTGCGGCTCGATCCCGTGACTCACCGGGTGTTTGCCAAGGGCCAGCCAATCAATCTCGGGCCGACCGAATTCGACCTGCTGCATTTTTTCATGACGCATACCGAGCGAGTCCATAACCGCACCCAGCTGCTCAACCAGGTCTGGGGAGATCACGTCTATGTTGAAGAGCGCACGGTGGATGTGCATATTCGGCGTTTGCGCGCTGTCCTGGAAGCCACTGGGCACGACAAACTGATTCAGACGGTGCGTGGCAGCGGCTACCGCTTCTCTGCGACCTCTACCCTGGCTGTATAAGGCTGCCGTGAATTCGTTCTGGCTGGAAATTTTTCTTGTTGCACTGGCTGCCATTGTTGCGGGATTGGCGAGCTGGTTGTTCCTGAATGCCTATTGGGCCGTCGGCATCGCCTCATTGATTTTGGCCTTGTTCGTGGCGCATCACTTCCATCAGTTGAGCCGTTTGATGCGATGGCTGGGACAACCCATCGGTACGCCTTTGCCCTCGGGCGGAGGCGCCTGGGAAGACGTCTATGCGGAGTTGCATAGGCGATCGAGAGAAGCCACAGAAGAACGTAACCTCATGAAAACGGCTTTGGTGCGTTTCCGCCATGCCGGCCAGGCATTGCCCGACGGTGTGGTGATCCTCGACTCGAACCAGTTGATCGAATGGTTCAATACCACGGCCGAACAGCATTTCGGCCTCAACCGGGACAAGGACATTGGCTCCCGCATCACCAATCTGCTTCGCGATCCGACCTTCGTCAGCTATATCGGCGCAGGCCAGTATGCCGAACCGCTGTTGCTGCATCCGGTGCGAGATCCTGGTCGGACACTGGCGCTTCAGATCGTCTCCTATGGCGATGCGCAAAGCCTGTTGCTATCCCGCGACATTACCCAGCTGGAAAAACTGGAAACCATGCGGCGGGACTTTGTCGCCAATGTTTCTCACGAACTCAAGACGCCGCTCACCGTGGTCAGCGGATTTATCGAAACCCTGCTCGATCACTTGCCGGATCTGGCCCTGGAGGAATCGAAACAATTCTTAAGCCTTGCCCACGAGCAGGCGCAGCGCATGCAGCGGCTGATCATGGATTTGCTGATGCTGTCCGCGCTGGAGACAGGCAGTCCGCCCCCCTCCGAGGAACGTGTTGTGCTGCATGATTTGATGGCGGAAGTGATCGATGAAGCACGGGCATTATCAAAAGGCCGCCACCAGATCGTGCTCACCGGCACAGATGGGGCAG
Source organism: Sterolibacterium sp. (assembly GCA_041674465.1). Classification (GTDB taxonomy): domain Bacteria; phylum Pseudomonadota; class Gammaproteobacteria; order Burkholderiales; family Rhodocyclaceae; genus JACRAR01. Next base: position 17,921 of record JBAYVV010000001.1, on the reverse strand, counting down.
GCCTGCTTGGCAGCCGCAACGAACTGCGCAGCGCCATGGGGAATCTGGTCACCAATGCAATCCGCTACACGCCAGCAGGAGGAACCATCAAAGTGGCCTGGCAGACCATGGACGATGGCAGCGGCGTCTTCAGTGTTGCCGACAATGGAATCGGCATAGAAAGCCAGCATCTGCCGCGACTGACCGAGCGGTTTTACCGGATCGATCGTGGCCGCTCGCGAGAATCCGGCGGCACCGGCCTTGGCCTGGCGATCGTCAAGCATGTTCTGACACGGCATCAGGCTGTGCTGAAAATTCATAGCGAACCCGATCACGGCAGCACCTTCTCCGCGCACTTTCCTGCGCACCGCGTGACGCACTAACTTTCATGATGCGTGGGCTACGCCCTCGATCATGAAAATTAGCGGCATTTCCACGGCCTCCCACCCCCTGCCCCCGCCCCGGGGCGGGGGACTATATGTGCTCGCTTCGCTCGATATCGCCATGCGCGCCCATCGTTGTATTTCACGCTAAGCAACACTTGCTTCTGCAGTGCGCAGCTCAGCCTCCCGCCTGCCGATGTAGTCCCGTGTCAGCGGCACTGCCGTCTGGCGCCGCACCAGTTGCAGCTGGAACACGGCCACATTTTGATGGTGAAAAGCCGCTTCGCACATGGCGAGATAGAACTCCCACATACGGCAAAAGCGTTCGTCGTAGAGCGCCTTCGCCTCGGCGCGCCGTGCCATGAAGCGTTCCCGCCAATGACGCAGTGTGGTGGCGTAGTGGATGCGCAGCACTTCAATGTCGCTGACGATGAGACCGGCGCGTTCGATGAAGGGCAGCATTTCCGAGAGCGCCGGCAGATAGCCGCCGGGAAAGATGTATTTCGTCAGCCAGGGGTTTGGCGCATTGGGACCGTCGCACTGACCGATGGTATGCAGCAGCATCACGCCATCCTCCGCAAGCAGGCTGCGACATTTGCGGAAGAATGTCGCATAACTGGCAAACCCCACGTGTTCAAACATGCCGATCGACACGATCCGGTCGAAGGTGCCTGCCATATCGCGATAGTCAATCAGTTCAAAATTGAGATGACCTGAGGGCAACGCAGTTGCACGCTGGCGCGCGAGTGCCAGTTGCTCCTGGGAAAGCGTAATGCCGGTGACATGAGCGGCACCGGCGACCTTGGCGAGATAGAGCGCGAGGCCCCCCCAGCCGCAACCGATGTCGAGGACGCGATCCTGCGGCCGAAGGTAAAGTTTCGCCGCGATATGACGCATTTTGGCAAGCTGGGCCGCTTCCAGGCTGGCGTCAGGGGTTTCGTAATAGGCGCAGGAATATTGATCGTCGGCATCCAGAAAAAGTTTGAAAAGACGACGATCGAGATCGTAATGATGAGCGACATTGGCCTGGGCCGCGCTGCGCCCGATCAGGGATGTCAGCCGGCGCAGGTAGAAACGCAGCCGATCAAGTGCTTTCGCCCAGAGTGGATCGGGTTCGTCGGCATTCTCACGCAGAACCAGGTCGAGAAAATCATGGATCGTTCCCTGTTCTACCCTGAAACGCTCCTCCATGAACAATTCGCCAAGGCGGAGTTCAGGATCAAGCATAAAGGCCAGCTGCGCACCGCGATCGGCGAAAACCACGGCGACCGGCGAACCCGTGCCATCGCCAAAAGTGAAGCGTTGCCCGTCCGCCATGGTTACCGCGAGCGTACCGCGGGTAACGAGGCTGGTAAAAACCTTGTTCGTTACGACATTCAGCACGATTGCATACTGACGCTCATAACCTTTCGAGGATGGTGACCGCACAGACGGCGATGTCATTGCCGACGATACCCCCGCCATTCTCGACCAGACCGAGGCGCGGCTGGTCGAGTTGCGCTGCGCCGGCTTCACCGCGCAACTGGATGGCGATTTCGTTGAGCATCAGCAAGCCGGTTGCGCCGATCGGATGCCCGCGCGAGACGAGACCGCCGGAAAGGTTCACCGGAATATCGCCGTCGCGACCGGTGGCACCCGACGCCGTGTAAGGACCGCCTTGGCCGCGCGGACAGAGGCCGAGATCCTCGACCAGATGAATTTCGGCGAACGAGCTGGCGTCATGCAGTTCGACCAGGTCAATGTCCGAGGGTTTGATTCCGGCCATGCTGTAGGCCTTCCTGGCCGCGCACACCGGCGCCCGTTCCGCTTCCCAGCCACCGGCATAGAGGCCGCCGGCAAGAGCCTGGGCGCGCACACGCAGCGCCCTGTCGCGCACGCCAGGGGAACAGCTTTTCAAGTATTCGCCGGAGCAGAGTAGGGCGGCTGCCGCAGCGTCGCCGACCGGGGCGCACATGGCGCGGGTCAAAGGCTGGCTGACCATGCGATCGGCGAGCACTTTTTCCACGGTTAACGGAAAGCGGTATTGTGCCCTCGGGTTGTCCACCGAATTGCAGTGATTCTTCGCCGCCGCTGCGGCAATCTGTGCCGCGGTCGTGCCATAACGGGACATGTGCGAGTTGGCCCAGAAGCCATAGATGTCCATGGCCACCGAGCGGTCCGCGCCGGGTTCAAAGCTGTAGCCGAATTCCGCGCCGATGTCGCGATACAGGGTGTGCCACGACTCGGGGTCGATCTGGTCGGTGCCGCGCTCGATGCATTTCAATATTTCTCCGGGGCGGGTGGGATCGAACATTTTCTCGACACCCATGGCCAGCGCCACCGGGCTGGAACCCGACAGGATTTCCTTGTAGGCGCCGTTGAAGGCGATGGACGCGCTGGCGCAACCGCCTTCCACATTGATGATGGGCACACCGGCCGGGAGCAACTCTTCCCGCATCAATTCCGAGCAGCAGACTTGTCCCTTGACGTAGGGCTGGCCCCAGTAATCCATGAGCAGGTTGGAAAACCAGATGCCGCCAATGGTTGACGTATCCTCCAGTTTTCCGTCCGCCAGCACGCCCAGCCAGGCTTCCCGGACCAGTTGCTTCAGCCCCTTGTTGGCAAAGCGCCCGGTCGGCGTGCCGTGTATGCCGATGACGAAGACATCGTCCATGTTGTGCTCCCGTTAGTTGACCTGGCGTGCCGTGTTGCCCCAGTACTTTTCCCGGATCAGCTTTTTGTTGATTTTACCGACCGGCGTGCGCGGCAGCGTATCGACGAACTCGACCGACTTCGGCGCCTTCATGCTCTCGAGGTGGATCTTGCAGTGCGTGATGATGTCTTCCCCGGTTGCGCTGGTTCCCGGTTTCAGCACCACGATGGCCTTGATTGCCTCGCCCCATTTGGCATCGGGTACACCGATCACCGCGCAGTCCTGCACCGCGGGATGGGCCAGTACGGCTTTTTCGACCTCGGCGGAGAAGACGTTGAAGCCGCCGGTGATCACCATGTCCTTCTTGCGATCAACGATGTAGAAATAGCCTTCCTCATCCTTGTAGCCGACGTCGCCGGTATGGTGCCAGTTGAAGGTGCGTATCTCCGCGGTTTCCGCGGGCTTGTTGTAATAGCCGGGCATCACGATATTGCCGCGCACCACGATCTCGCCCCGCTCGCCGGCGGGCAAGAGCTTGCCGTCATCGGCCATGACCTCGACCCGCGAGAGCACGGTCGCCCGGCCGCAGCTTTCGAGCAGGTGCGGTTTCTTGCCCTGCGCTGCCGCCACCACATCCGTGCAGGGCAGGAAGGTAAGGAAGAACGGTGCTTCGGCCTGGCCGTAGCATTGGCACATGCAGGGACCGAAAACGGCCACGGCTTCCTTGAACTTGTCCGGCGACACCGGCGAAGCGGCGATGAGAAAGCGACGCATGCTGGAGAAGTCATACTCGCGCACGCGCGGAAAAGCCAGCATGGCGTAAAGTGCCGTGGGCGGCAGGAACATGTGCGTGACCTTGTGCTCCTGCACGCAGCGGCAGACATCTTCCGCGTCGAAACCCTTGCGGATCACCAGGGTGGCGCCCATTGCCATCATCACCATGCCCATCACCCCGGCGGCATGGGTGAGCGGTGCAGCCGCCAGCATCACCGGCGGCAGGTCGGCCTGGAGTTCGATGATGCCCGTGGCGGTCATGGTTTCCCACACCTGTTCCGTTTCCATGACGCCTTTCGACGGCCCCGTGGTGCCGCCTGTCGCCAGGATGCCGACCAGGCGGGTGGGATCGTCGTCGAATTCCGGGATGCTGCCGCTGCCCTGTTCGCGCATGAAGCGTTCGAGTGAAGGGTTGCCGCCGTCTTCCCGGTCGATGCAGACGAAGCCGCGCAAGGTCTTGACTCGTTCCTTGAGCTGGCCGAGATGTTCGGCAAATTCGCTGTGATAGAAGAGAAACTCGGTTTCCGTGTAGGCCATGAATTCGGCATTGGTCTCCACGGTATTGCGGGCGTTGAGCGGCACCCAGGTCGCCCCGGTGCGCAGCAGGCCGAGCATGCACAGAAATGCCAGGGGATGATTGGGCGAATAGACGGCCACCCGGCCGCCGTGCCCGATGCGATTCTTCGCCAGTGCCGCACCGACGGCGTCGATAATCTTGCGCGATTCCCGATAAGAGTATTTCTCGTTGTCAGTGATCAGGAAGACGTGGTCCGGGTTCTTTTCATAGCCCTTGTAAAAGTAATCGATGACCCGCATGTTTTTCTCTCCTCAGTAGCGTATTTCAAAGTTTGCCACTTTACTTTAATTTACTTGATTTGCCCTGCCCAAGCGCATGCAGTTGCGCTTCCAGCTGCGCGATGCGCACATCCTTGGGGTCGGGCATGAACACCGGCCGGGGCCGGTCGGTGTCGCTGAGCTTGCCGTCGATGAACAATCTCGAGTTGGTGGTTCCCCATCCGCCGAAATACGGCACGCCGACTGGTGGCGCATCGCGATTCCATTGCTTGACGAACTCCGCATAAGGGATTCCTCTCTTCATGCGTGCCGCGCGTTCCTGCTGCCGCGCGCGGGCGGTAGCCTCGAGGTCCACCGCCAGTGTCTCGTCGTCGAAAATGACCTTGAATATCTCCCGTGCCGTTTCCGCCGAGACCACACGCTCGGAGAGATCCTTCATCACCCGTTCCGGGTCTCGATCCAACACGTCGCCGTAGCCGCCGCCAGCGCCCTGCGACTGCAGATAAACCTCTCCCTTGGTGGCCATCTCAAAAGGCAGGGCGCCGCGGTGCGTGTCGTAGGTGGCGTTCTCGAAGGGTTGTTCATTCATGAGATAAATCATCGACGGCTGGAAGCGCTCGGGAGCACGTTTGATTTCCTCGAAAACATCGACGTTCTTGATGCGGCACACCGGATAGGTGGAACAGCCGTAGCCGCCGAAGAGCCCCGGCGTGGTGCTGAACTTGGAACCGCCGCCGATCGCCGCAAACCCCCAGAAATCGGAAAATCGGTTCGAGATGGCAAACTCGTAGCCGCCGCCGCCGCGAAACTTGCCGAATCCCACGTTATCCAGGAGCAGACGTTTCGAAACCAGATACACGAAGGGCAGATCCTCTTCCACATCTTCCGCTTCGCCGATGTCCACCTTGACCGCGAAGGACGGACAGAGGCTGTGCTCACCGTCGTCATTCCACTTGGCGCCGCCGGGAAAACCATTCAGATCGCCGCAGATGTTGCCGACCGCTTCCATATGCTGAGTCATTCCACCATACATGAACGACACGACCTGGTTGAACCAGGGCGCCATCGGGTTGGCATACTTCAGCGGGGTGCCGAAGGTCAGGCGCACAATGGCCGCGTGCAGCAATGAGATGACTTTGAAGAGAGGCTGCATGTTCAATGCGGTCGGAACATCGGGACTTGCACTGACCAGACTATCCGGGTCGGTGATGATCTCGATCGGTTCCAGCAGCGCCGGCGTATGCGGAATGTCCGGCCAGATGAAATACGCCAGCGCCATCAATACCCCACAGCGTATCGTCGAGAACGGCGCATTGATTGGGCGATTGGCGAATTGCGGCGCGCAACCGCGCATGTCGATGATGAGCTTGCCGCCTTTCACGGTCACCGCGCAGTGGAAGCGGATCAGGACATCTTCGCGCATGGTGGTATCGAGGAAGATCTGTCCGCGCGCGGTGCCTTCAGGCATTTCGTTCACCCGCCGCTGCGCTTCGGCGGCAAGGGTCTCGATGTTGTGGCGCAATGCTCCGGCGACGACATCCGTCCCGTATTGGTCGATCAACAGCTTTAGGCGTTTCTCGATGCGCATGCAAGCCGCCAGTTTGACCTTGAGATCGGCACCCATGAGGCGCCGATCGCGGCAGGAGTTTTGCAGAAAATTCATGATGTCGCGGCGTACCATGTAGCGCTCGGCAAAGCGGAACGGCGGCATCTTCAGCCCTTCGTCCCAGGGGCTTTCGATGTTCGGCCCCATGCCGCCCGGGTCTTTCGCGCCATTTTCTCCTTCATGCAGTCCGATTCCTGCCCAGGCCACCAGCCGGCCACCGTGAAAAATCGGCATGAACGAGCCTTGGTCAGGGGAATGCAGGCCGCCATAAAATGGATCATTGAAAATGAAGCAGTCGCCTTCCTTTAAACCGACCGAGGGATCGTTCTCGAAGTACTTCCTGACGTACTTGATGGGGTAGTAGGCGTTGGCGCAAAAGCTCATTACGCCGCGGGTGCTGGCAAGAGAAAGGTCGCCGGACGCCGTAAATACGCAGAGTGTCATGTCGCCAAAGCGGGCCGCAGGGGAGACGATCATGTTCTGGGTATGATCATACGACTCATCGAGCGTTGCCTGCATGCTCGCCCGTACGTCATCGAATTCATCGGCGTTGAACGTGCCGCCGAGAACTCCGGCTTCGCAGGCATCGCGCGGCGAAGTGCTGTGATCGCGCAGCAAGTCCCAATCCGGACCGATGAAGGGCGTATTGGTTGCCAGGAAGCGCTGGACCTTCTCGCGCTCGGCTTCGTTGAGGGTTTGGTTTGACAATGACATGGATGTCTCCAGTAAATCAATCAATGCGCGTCAGGCGCGCGGCACCGTGCCGCGCTGCTTCAAAGCGCCAGCCCGGCTCGACCAGATAAGTCGTCCAGCCCGGGTTGATGATCGCCGGGCCGACCAGCACCGCACCCGCCTGCAGCGCACGCGCGTCGTAGCAAGGCACCTGCACGGGCACCTGGACGGCACCCTGGTCCGCGTTGAAGTGGCACTTGCGCATGCCTACCGGCTCCGGCGTCCAGGCCTTGCCGATATCCTGCCACAGATCGCCGAATTCGACATTGCGGCTGGGCACGAAGCTCGCGACGCGATAAGCCATGATGCGGATGCCCGACTCGGGCGCCTGTGCGCCTTCGCCATAGCGTCCGGCATGGTCGACCGCCAGCCGTTCGATCAGTTCGAGCACATCGCCGACACAGGACAAACGATTTTTTTCGCAAACCACGGCGGTCTCGACTTTCTGCGAGCCATAGCGGATGTCGATCTCCAGCCGGTGGCGGATTTCACCGGCAGTGAAGCCTTGCCGCAGCAGGTCTTTCAGTCCTCTGGTCTCGAGCTCCTCGACCACCTTGTTGAAACGCTCGAAGTCGCTCAACAGGGAGGCCGTCGCCGGGTTGTAGAGGTCAGTGATCTGCGAGTATTCGTGGATGTGCATCGGGCTCAGGCTGGCGGCGCCGCAGGCCGAGAACATCGGGCTGAAGGGCGGCACCAGCACCGAGCGGATGCCGGCGTTGCGGGCGATGCCGCAGCAATGCAACGGGCCGTTGCCGCCGTAAGCGAGCATGGTGAAATCGTCGACACGGTAGCCGCGGGCGCGCAGCTCGGCCACCATGCCGTTGGCCATGTCGCTGTCGGCGCGATGGCGGATGCGCATCGCCACGGCTGTCGCATCCATGTCGAGTTCGTCGCACAGATCTTCCAGCGCCTGGCGGGAGCGCGCGGCATTCAGCTTGATCTTGCCATGAGCGTAGTGCTGCGGATCGAGATAACCCAGCAGCATGTCGGCATCGGTGACGGTGGGGCGCAGGCCGCCACGGTCGAAACAGGCCGGGCCGGGTTCCGAACCGGCGCTCTCGGGGCCGACGGCGATGGTCTTGTAGATCGGGTCGTAGCGGGCGATCGAGCCACCGCCGGCGCCCAGCGAGTTGAGATGCACCATCGGCACGGTGACCAGCCAGCGATCGATGACCGGGTAGAAGTCGTAGTGCTTGATGCCGCCCTCGACGACGATGCCGATGTCGAAACTGGTGCCGCCCATGTCGGTGCACACGACGTTGCCGAGCTTCGACTGACGCGCCAGCTCGTCACCGGCATGGATGCCGGCCACCGGCCCGGAATGTACGGTGCGCAGCGCATCCGTGGAATTCAGCTGGGCCATGCCGCCGGTGTTGTGCACCACCAGCGCAGGGCGCGAGTAGCCCGATTTCTTGAGATTAAGTTCAAGGCTGCTGAGCCCGAAGTACATGATCGAGTGCAGGTAGGCATCGATGATGGCGGAGGAAGTGCGGACATATTCGCCGCGCCGCCCGGCGACCTCGGAAGCGAGGATGAGCGGGATGGATCCGAGCAGGTGGGGCGGATATTCCTCGCGGAAGATTTCCCGGATGCGCCGTTCATGGCGATCGTTGGACGTGCTGTTGGCGAGACTCACCACGAGCACCTGGATGCCCTGGTCCATCAGTTCGCGCAGCTTCAGCCGGACATCCTCCTCATCCAGCGGAAGGATCTCCGCACCACGAAAATCGAGGCGCTGGCGGATGCCGCGGATCAGGCCGGGCGGCACCAGCGGCAGGGGACGCTTGGCCCGGGTCAGGTCGAGCGCTTCGGCCTGGGTCAATCCTTCCGCGTAACCGCGTCCGCGGCTCAGCGGCACCGTGCTTTCGAAACCCTCCGTGGTGAGGATGCCCACCCGCGGCCCCCGGCGCTCGATCAGCGCATTGGTGCCCAGCGTCGTGGCGTAACGGATTGATTCGACCTGACGGAAAAAATCACCCCGGTTCAGGCCCAGTTCTGCGGCGGCTTCATCCAGGGCTTCGTTGAATCCCAGCGACAGATTGTGATGGGTGGTGAGCGCCTTGGTTTGCACGTAGCGGCTGTCCCACACCACGAAACAGTCGATGAAAGTCCCTCCGATGTCGACGGCGGCGAGCTTCATGCCTTGCCCCGCGAACCGTGGTTGTGACCGCAGGCGGCGGGCATCGTGTCTTTTGGCAGCACCGGTGCGATGTCCTTGCCCTCGGCCTGCCATTTGAGCCACTTGCGTTTCAGGTCGTCGAGATCGAGTTCAATGTCGCAGATCGGCGGATGGCCGGGCACGGTGTATTCGACTTCCATCATCGCCCCGCAATGCGGGCAGTAAAACTCGAGCATGGCGCACCAGTTCGGATCGGGGCTGTAGGTGTAGGCGTATTTCTTTGGGTCCAGCATGGGCTTGTGGATCTCGGCCGGATTCCGGGCATGGACCAGCAAGCCGTGCTTGTAGTCTGCGCGGGCGGAGCCCAGCAGGTGGCCGCAGGCGCGGCATTTCCAGCGCTCGCTGTCCAGATCCACGGCCAGGTATTCGGTAACGGTGACATCCATGATCGCTTTCTCCTGTGCCGTTTGTTATTGGGTATCGTGGGTCAGCAGCACGTCGCCGCTGGCATTGAATTGGATGCGCCAGCCCGGTGCGACCAGCGCTGTCCAGAAAGATTCTTCGAGGACCGCCGGCCCCGCAGCCGATGCACCTGGGTGCTGCGCCTCCACCGAGTAGCAGGGCAGTTCGCACCAGTCGCCATCGAGGATGCGCCGCGTGCCAGCGGGCAGCATGTCCGACGCCTTGCAATCCGCGGCGTTCGGGAAGCTCGCATGCGCGATGCGCTTGGCAACCTTGAGGTGGATGACCGCATTGGCGCAGGACTGCCACGCGGCATCCGCGATCTCCAGGTTATCCCCCAAGGGCAGAATTTCTTCGCTGCCGTTGCGGGTTCTCACCAGTACCGTCTCGATCTGGCAATCGGCGAGTTGGATGTTCTCGGCCGCCATGTCGCGGCGTCCCCGTTCCTTGAGCGCCTGCAAAGCGCCCGTCAGCGTCTTGACGGAAACATCGGACACAAGCGCCTGGTATTCCTGCGTGAGGTCCGAGAAGGCGATGCCGAACGCACTGAACACCGCTGCGAGCCGCGGCACCAGCACCTTGCTGACGCCGGCACGTTCCGCGATTGCGGTGGCGAAAAGCGGGCCGCAGCCGCCGAAGGCGACGAGGGTGGTATCCGCTTGCACCTGCACGATCTTGTCGATACCTTCGGCCACAGCGCTGATCCACGCCGCACTGGCGCGTGCCAGGGCGGTTTCCAGTTCCACTCCGAGCGGCGCCGCAATTTTTTCCTGCACCACCGCACGTGCACGTTGCGTATCCAGCGTCAGCCGGCCGCCAAAAAAAGTCTGCGGGTTCAGCAATCCCAGCAGCACGGCGATGTCGGTGATCGTTGCTTCCTGTCCGCCCAGCCCGAAGCAGGCCGGTCCCGGTTCGCTGCCCACGCTTTCGGGTCCGACCTGGATCTGACCATCGACTGCACGAATGATGGAACTGCCGCCCACCCCGATGCTCTTGATGTCGCAGAAGGGAAACGAAATGGGGAAACCTTCCACTTCGCCGCAATAACGCTGCTGGATCTGTCCGTCGCGCACTTCCCCCAGGTCGGTGGTGGTGCCGCCGATATCCAGGGCGACTGCGTGGGTGAAGCCGTTGTGGCGCGCCAGTGCCTTGACGGCTTCCAGCCCGGCGCGCGGTCCCGAGCCATAGGTCTTGATCGCCGTGGTCTTGGCCACGCGGGCGGAGCCGCCATCGTTGCGGAAAATCAGGAAGGGCGCGCGTATCTTGTGTTCCCGCAGGCGATGCTCGGAGTGATACAGAAAGCCTTCCATGGCCGGATGCAGGAAGGCGTTGAACATGGCCGTCCAGGTGCGGCGTGGGTAATCGTCGTCGACCACGATTTCGCTGGCGAACAGCACCGGCACTGCGCCGAGGAGATGGGCCGGATAGGTGGCCAGGATAATGTTGCGGATGCGTTCCTCCAGCGCCGTGCTGCCTTTTCCGGCGATGCTCACCACGATACGGCTGGCGCCGGCATCGCAGAGCGCATTGATTCCCGTCACGACGTGCTGGCTGAAGGCGGCTTCGTCAGCATCATCATGGATGGTGACGACCCGATCACCGACCAGCGCTTCAAACAACTCCCCTTTAAACCCGTCCGCAGAATCACCGGCGCTGACCATCAACCCCAGTCGCGGCCCCTTTCTTTCGACGAGGGCATTGGTGCCCTGGGTGGTCGAATAGCGGATCGATTCCGTGTCGCGCAGCAGTGCGGTCAGGTCGTCCTTGCCCAGGACGTCGATCGCGGCCTGCCGCAGTCCTTCGAAGAAACACTTGGACAGGTCGTAAGGCGTGGTCAGTGTCTTGGTGCGCCAGACGTTTGCGCCCTCGATGACGCAGATGTCCGTCAGGGTGCCGCCATTGTCGATGGTGATGAGTTTTCCCATACGGTCCTCATTTTTGGTGATATGAGACAGCCGAGAAAGCTTGCGCCATTACAGCGCCGAGGAAACCGTCCGATCCGACAGTTATTCGATCAGGGCACTTGTCGGATCTGACAGGTTACAAGGAAGAAGATACTGAAATCGTTATTGGATAAAGAGATTGAGACAAGAGGTGCAACAGAAAGCTGTTCTCAGAACTGACCGAAGGCTTTGAGGCACTCGCTGCTGATCACAATCAATGTTACCGTCTTATCGTTTAGCCGAGCGATTCGACCGCTCCGTTGTTGCTGATTTTGATCGAGAAATCCCACTCCTCAGCCTATAGCCTGCGCGATAAGCTCCCGCAGGGTACGCAGATCGGCAACGGAGAGCGTGCCCAGCGTGCGAAGTACAAGTCCCTGCTCGATGGTCGTGAATACTGGTTTGAATACGGAAGGTTTGACGAGTCCGGCGGCCTGCCAATCTGTGACAAGCGCTTCGCCGAAACCGAGCGGCGTTCGTACCTGGCTGGTGATCGCCATGATGACGAGATCTCGCCGGCTGGTGTTGTAAGCGCTGCTAGAAATGATGGCGGCGGGCCGTTTCTTTGCTCCCGATTGATCGACGAACGGAAACGGCACTAACACGATATCGCCGAAGGAATGTGCCATCGTCACATCCTATCGTAAGCGTCGTCTTCCTCGTTGTTCCACACCGCCGCGAAACTTGCCTCGCTGGTCTTGCCGGCGGCCTGCGTGAGGCTTTGTTCATCCCCGCGCGTACGCAGAAAATCGACAAAATCCTCCACCTCCGCCAAGCGCTGCGGCGGCAGTTGCCTGATCTTCTCGATTAATACCCTTTCGGACGCACTCATCGCTCTTGCTCCTATTGGTTGGTTCAGCGGCGACCGGTCCAGTTCAAGTTTTCCGGCACACCGGCTATACCGGCTTGCGTCTGCTACGTCAGTGCTCGCTCTTTGTGCCGTCGTGAGTATAGCGAAAACTATAATGAATTGAAAAAGGGTTATTCCAGCACGCCGTGGCTGCGTGCCAGCGCCACCGCCTGGGTGCGGTTTTTTGCTCCGAGCTTGGCGAAGGCATTGCGTAAATGGAAGCGCACCGTGGTTTCAGAAACGCAGAGCCGGTCGGCCAAAGCCTGATTCGACAGGCCCTGGGCGACCAGTTGCAGCGTTTTTCTCTCCCGCGCCGACAGCGCTTCGAGTGGCGCAGAAGCAGCCGGGACTGTTTGCGCTTTGGACTGGGGCTCGGGACCGAGCAGCCGGTCGAGGAAGGCTGCGATCGAGGCCTGCCCATCGCCTGGATTTCCCTGCGCGTTCTCGGTCTCGCGCAGGGCAACAAGCAGACTGCGGACCGCCGGTCCTTCATCGAGGAAGGGCCTGATCTGTCCTTCCTCTTGAGCGGCAGCGACGGCGCTGCGCAGGATGCGCAAGGCGGCACGACGTTCATTGCCGGCATCGAGGGCGGCGGCCAGGAGGATGCGCGCCAGCAGCACCTGTCGGAAACGTCGCCGGACTTCGGCGCGCTTGAGTTCGGCCTTGAGACGGCTGACGGCCGCTTTCGTGTTCCCCTCGTGGATCATCAGCCGCAGCTCCGCAAGTGCCGGCGTCTCCGGATCGTTGGCCGGCATGCAGTATCCCTCGTAGGCCTGCCAAATCTGCCGCGACTGGGTGCGTTGCCAGAAGTCCTGTGCCTTGCGCAGCTCGCCGGCCAGCAGCGCCAGGCGAATTCGCTCCAGCCCGACGGTGGCGACGATTCTCTCGGCGCCTCTTTCCAGCGCGATGCTCTCGAGTTCGTCCAGCGCTGCCTGGGCATCTCGTTCGCTGCCACGCAGATGCAGGATGCGCGCCAGCGTCCGGTAGCCGATCGCGGTCGCATCGATGACGCCGCATTCCTTCAGATGGGAAAGATGGGAGATGAGCAGGCGTTCCGCCTCGAGCAGTGCATCGCTCTCATACAGTGCTTCGCTCAAAAATGCTGCGGCGAAAGCCGTGCATAGGGAATATCCCGGAACCACGTCGCGTGCCCGCGTCAGCGCTGCGCGGTAACGTGCAATCGCCGTCTGCAGCTGGCCCTGGCTGAGCTTGCCGATGCCCTCAAAACATTCCGCATAGACTGCGCCAAACTCCGAACCCGCCAGGCTGTGGCTGCTGCGCGAACGCGCCAGCAACTCCTGTGCCGTGTCGAATTTGCCTGAGCTGTTGAGGCAGTAGGCCAGCACGTTCGCAATCACCCCGAAGAGGAAATCGCCGCCAGCGGCAATGGCATCGAATTGCTGTTCCACCTGACGGTGCGCTTCGCCCACCTGGTCGGCATACAGCTTGATGGCGATGCGCAGGGCGAGCACCTCCTTTTCAGTCGAGGCGTCCCATTGCGTGCGATGGCGCTCGATCTCGTCCAGTACCTCGGCGGCATTTTTGTAGCGGTGCAGGAAACACAGCGCCCAGCCGTAAGCCAGCTGGAGCCGGTCGTTGCCCTTGAGCGCAGCGGCGGGCAGGCGGCCGACCCAGTCGATGACCGCGCTGACCTGGCCGAAGCGGGTGATCATCAAGTGGCCCGATTCCGCCATCACCCGCGCCGCCATGTCCGAGTCTCCGCCCAGCAGCGCGTGGCGCACGGCTTCGACGGGATCCTCATGCTCGAGATACCAGAGCGCGGCGCGATGGTGCAGTTGGGTGACCTCCGTTGGCTGCTCGCGTTCCAGGCGTTCGCGCAGAAATCCCGAAAACAGGGTGTGATAGCGGTACCAGCGTCGTTCGCCGTCCAGCGGCTGCAGGAAGAGATTGGCCTGCTCCACCTGCTGCAGCATCTGCGCGCCATCGGTCCGCCCGGTCAGTGCATCGCACAGTGCGCCCGACAAGCGCCCGAGGATGCTGGTCTTGAGCAGGAAGGCGCGCATGTCTTCGGTCTGCTTCGCCAGCACCTGTTCCGCCAGGTAGTCGGCGACATCGGCAAAGGCGCCCGAGAAGCGGTGCACGAAAGCTTTCGGATCGTCCGTCGCATTGAACGCCAGAGCAAACAGTTGCAAGCCCGCCACCCAGCCTTCGGAGCAGGCATGCAGGCGGGAAAGATCCTCGGCGCCGAGACCGAGTCCATGCGCTTTGCGCAGGAAGGCCTCGGTTTCCAGCAGCGAGAAGCGCAAGGCATCCACGCCGAATTCCAGCATCTGGCCATGGGCGTGCAGTCTGGCCAGGCCGATGTCCGGCGCCTTGCGGGTGCCCAGAACAATGCGCGCCCCGGCGGGCAGCACATCGAGAATCTGGCGCAGCAGGGAATGGATTTCCGGGTTTTGAATGCGCTCGAAATCATCCAGAAAAATTACGAATGGCTGCGTGAGTCCGCCGATCTGCTCGACGAGTTCGCTGGCGGTGTAATCATCTTGCCGAGCCGCTGCGCGAGTGCGTTCGGGGGAACCCTGGGCGGAGCCGCCCGCCTGCATCGTGGCGACGGCATTGCCCATGTAGGCGGCAAAGCGCAGCACATCGTTGTCATCGTGATCGAGTGTCAACCAGGCGGTCACCACGCCCGCCTGGTTGAGTGCAGCGTGCCATTGCGTCAGCAATGCCGTCTTGCCGAACCCGGCGGGTGCCTGCACCAGTATCAGCTTGACGCCAGGCCCAAAGTCATCGAGTCGCTCCAGGCGCGGGCGTCTGACCAGGGACGCGCCGAACAGGGGCGGATTCAATTTTGCGCGCAGCAGCGACTGCATCGGGTGGGCTCTCTGTGGTTCGTTGGACAATGCAGCGGGATTATGCCCTCAATTGCTGCACCGGCTGCGTACAGCGAGGCGTTCCGGGCTATCATCCGTTCCCTTGACGAAAACAGTCTCTCCCGCCCACCTCATGGCCCTCAAGGCAACCATCTTCAAAGCCGTACTGCAGATCGCCGACATGGATCGCAACTACTACCATGATCATGCGCTCACCCTCGCCCGCCATCCATCGGAAACCGACGAGCGCATGATGGTGCGGCTGCTGGCCTTTGCCCTGCATGCCCATGACGACCTGTCGTTTGGCAAGGGGCTGAGCACGGACGACGAACCCGATCTGTGGCAAAAGGATTTGACCGGCGCCATCGAGACCTGGATCGATGTGGGCCTGCCCGACGAAAAACTGGTGCGCAAAGCCTGCGGCCGTGCCAGGCAAGTCTATGTGTATAGCTATGGCGGACGGGTGGCGGACATGTGGTGGGCGCAAGCCGCAGGCAAGCTCGATCGAATCGGGAATCTGAGCGTGATCAACCTGCCGGTGACATCGAGCCAGGGCCTGGCCAAACTGGCGCAGCGCAATATGCAGCTGCAATGCAACATCCAGGAAGGACAGGTTCTGGTGACCGACCAGGACAACTCGGTGCAGGTGGAGCTGGCCATGGTTAAAACTGCGCTGTTGCCATAGACATATCCGCGCCTTGCATCGACACCCCATGCTGCCAACCATAGAACAACGCATCGCCGCCGAACTCGGCGTCCGGCCTGCCCAGGTCATCGCCACAGTGCAATTGCTCGACGAAGGTGCCACCGTGCCTTTCATAGCGCGTTACCGCAAGGAAGTCACGGGGGAACTCGACGACATCCAGCTGCGCCAACTGGATGAACGCCTGAGCTATCTGCGCGAACTCGAAGAGCGCCGCACCGCTGTGCTGGCTTCCATCGAGGAGCAGGGCAAGCTGAGCGCCGAACTGAAAGCCGAGATTGATGCTGCAGAAACCAAACAGCATCTCGAAGATCTTTATTTGCCCTACAAACCCAAACGCCGCACCAAGGCTCAGATCGCTCGTGAGGCGGGTCTGGAGCCCCTTGCCGATGCGCTGTTCGCTGACCCGACGCTGATCCCGGAAACGGAAGCTGCGAAGTACGTGCACATCGAGACCGAGCCACCCGAAAAACATGTACCGGATGTAAAGGCGGCACTCGACGGCGCACGTCAGATCCTGATGGAACGCTTCTCCGAAGATGCCAGGCTGCTCGACAAGTTGCGCCATTTCCTTTCCGACCATGCCTTGATCGTCTCCAGAGTGGCAGAGGGCAAGGAAAACGAAGGCGCCAAGTTCCGCGACTGGTTCGATTTCAGAGAGCCGATCAAGAGCGCACCTTCGCACCGCGTCCTGGCCATGCTCAGGGGACGCAACGAGGACATCCTGCGCCTGGCGCTGAAGACCGAAGCGGAGCTCGAAGATCCGCCGCGCGCTTCTCCCTGTGAAGCCATGGTGGCCGGCCATTTCGGCATCGCCGACCAGAACCGCCCGGCGGATAAATGGCTGCTTGAATCGGCGCGCTGGGCCTGGATGGTCAAGCTCTCCCTGCACCTTGAAGTCGAGTTGATGAGCCAGTTGCGCGAACGCGCCGAGGAAGAGGCGATTCGCGTCTTCGCCCGCAACCTGCACGACCTGCTGCTGGCAGCACCGGCCGGTCCGCGCATCACCATCGGCCTCGATCCGGGCATCCGCACTGGCGTCAAGGTCGCCGTGGTCGACAAGACCGGCAAGCTGGTCGACACCGCCACCATCTATCCGCACGAACCGCGCCGCGACTGGGAGGGAGCGCTCGCCACCCTGCGCCAGCTGGCGCAAAAGCACGGCGCCGATCTGATTGCCATCGGCAATGGCACCGCCAGCCGTGAAACCGACAAGCTTGCTGCCGACCTGATCAAGCGCCACCCCGAACTGAAACTGGCCAAGGTGGTGGTGTCGGAGGCCGGCGCCTCGGTGTATTCGGCCTCCGAACTGGCATCGAGGGAATTTCCCGATATCGATGTCGCCTTGCGCGGCGCTGTCTCCATTGCACGGCGCCTGCAGGACCCATTGGCCGAACTGGTCAAGATCGACCCGAAGAGCATCGGCGTCGGTCAGTACCAGCACGATGTGAATCAGGGCAAGCTGGCCAAGTCACTGGGTGCGGTCGTCGAAGACTGCGTGAATTCGGTCGGCGTGGATGTGAATACTGCCTCGGCGCCGCTGCTGACGCGCATCTCCGGCCTCAACCCGACCCTCGCCGAGAACATCGTCAGCTATCGCGATCAGCACGGCGCCTTCAAAAGCCGCAGGCAGTTGTTGCAGGTGCCGCGCCTGGGCGACAAAACCTTTGAACTGGCGGCAGGTTTCCTGCGCATCAACCACAGCGACAATCCGCTCGATGCCTCGGCCGTGCACCCGGAATCCTATCCCCTGGTCGAGCGCATTCTTGCCGACATCAGGAAAGGCATCCGCGAAGTGATCGGCGATGGCAAAACCCTGCGCAGCCTCAAGCCGGAAAAATACACCGACGACAAGTTCGGGCTGCCCACAGTCCAGGACATCATCAAGGAACTCGAAAAGCCCGGTCGCGATCCGCGTCCGGAATTCAAGGCGGCCGCATTTCGCGAAGGCGTCGAAGACCTCAAGCATCTTGAACCCGGCATGCTGCTCGAAGGCGTCGTGACCAACGTCACCAACTTCGGCGCCTTTGTCGATGTCGGCGTACACCAGGATGGCCTGGTCCATGTCTCGGCGCTTGCCGACCGGTTTGTCAAAGATCCGCACAGCAT